>JAPPKI010000543.1 GCA_028820035.1 bacterium
ACCCGGTAATGGGGGTTGGACGTGGGCGCCATGAAGGGCTCGGCCATCATGGCCCCTTCTTCGGCGGTGACCATCCCATAGAGGGGGTCGATGGTGATAGGCCCCGGCTCCGACGGCACCCACATCGGGCGCCCGGCCATGGTGTCCTGAAGACCCATCTTGCCCGCGTGGGTGAGCTGCATGGCGATCTTGCCACCATGGTTGTGGACCCGAGCGGCGGCCCGCTTCCACGATGGGATGAACCGGTCTTCTGAGATGGCGGTCTGGCGCTTGTTGGAACAGCCCACCGGATGGGCCACGCCCACCGAACCCAGCATGACCACGGCCATCCCGCCCTTGGCCCGGGCCTCCAGGTACGCCGCCTGGTCGTCGGAAACCTCTCCGTTCTCGTCGCCCAACTCCTCCCCCATCGGGGCCATGATCAGCCGGTTGCGCAGTTCCAGAGCGCCAATGCGCCCCGGTGACAGCAGATGCTCGTAGCTCATAGATGCTCCTAGCTCATTGATGCTCGTAGCTCATGGCCCCATCATGGCCCATTGTTGGCAACCCGGTCAGAACCAAAGAGCCTCTGCGACTGTTGGCAACCTCCACCGGAGGGTTTATGACTGCTACCCGGCATCTCCCTAGCCGTAACCTGCCTGAGTGTCTTTGATCGCAGCGTGGGGGCTGACCAAGCGGTTCGGCGATTTCACTGCGGTCGACGGCATCAACTTCGAGGTCGAACGGGGCGAGGTGTTCGGCTTCCTGGGGCCCAACGGCGCGGGCAAGTCGTCCACCATGCGGATGATCGGCTGTGTGTCTGACCCCACCGGTGGGGCGCTGCGCATCTTGGGAATGGACCCTTCTCGTGAGGGCACCAAGATCCGGTCCCGCCTCGGGGTGGTTCCCCAGCAAGACAATCTCGACGAAGAGTTGTCGGTAGCCGAGAACCTGTACGTGTACGGGCGCTACTTCGACCTTCCCCGCGCCGTGCTGCGCTCCCGCATCTCCGAGCTGCTGGAGTTTGTGCAGCTCAGCGAGCGGGCCGACGACCATGTGGAACCGCTGTCGGGAGGCATGAAGCGGCGTCTCACCATCGCCCGAGCCCTGATCAGCGAGCCCGAGGCGCTGCTGCTCGACGAGCCCACCACCGGCCTCGATCCCCAGGCTCGCCACGTGGTGTGGGAGCGGCTGTGGACGCTGAAGCGCCAAGGGGTGACCCAGGTGCTCACCACCCACTACATGGACGAGGCCGAGCAGCTCTGCGACCGCCTCGTGGTGATGGACCGGGGCAAGATCGTGGCCGAGGGGTCGCCCCGACAGCTCATCGAGCGCTACTCCACCCGTGAGGTGGTGGAGGTGCGCACCCACGGCCAAGTGACCGTGATGGCCGATGCGTTGCGCCGCTTGGGGGAGAGCCCCGAGGCCCAGGCAAGAGACGAGCTCTATGAGCGGGTGGAGGAGTTGCCGGATCGGGTGCTGCTGTACACCGACCATGGCGAGCGGCTAGTGGCCCTGCTCGGCGAGGTCGAGCATGAGAGCGTGCTGGTGCGACGCAGCACCCTTGAAGACGTGTTCTTGCACTTGACGGGCCGCTCGCTGGTGGACTGATGGCACCCGCCGCGGTCATTCCCCGGCCCAAGTTGGCGGTCGAGTACTGGCTGTTGACCTATCGGCGCAACTGGAAGGGCTCGCTGCTCACCAGTTTCTTGAGTCCTATCCTGTTCCTGGCCGCCATGGGGTTGGGCTTAGGCTCGCTGGTGGACGCCGAAGTCGGCTCGGGTCGGAATCTGGGCGGGCTCGACTACCTGGATTTCCTAGCTCCCGGGCTATTGGCCGGAAACGCCATGATGCTGGCGGTCAACGAGTCCACCTACCCCGTGCTGGGCGGCTTCAAGTGGTACCGCACCTACATGGCCATGGCCGCTTCCCCGCTGCGGGGCCGCGACATTTTGCTGGGCCATTTCACCTACATGGCGTTTCGGGTGACCTTGGCCAGCTTTGTATTCCTAGGGGTGATGGCCGCCTTCGGAGCGGTCTCGTCGCCACTGGCGGTGTTGGCCCCAATATGCGCCGCCCTGTGCGGCATGGCCTTCGCCACCCCCACTGCGGCCTTTGTCGCCACCCGGATCAACGCCGACAACTTCAGCACCTACACCCGATTCGTGATCATGCCCATGTTCTTGTTCTCGGGCATCTTCTACCCGGTATCGCAGCTGCCTATCGTTCTTGAGCAGATCGCCTGGCTCACCCCGGTGTGGCACGGGGTGCGGCTGTGTCGGGCGCTGAGCACCGGCAGCGGAGTGAGCTGGGAACTGGCCGGGCATCTTGCCTATCTGGTGGCACTGATACTTGTCGGCACGCTGCTGGCCAGCAGGACCTTCACCCGAAGGCTGTACGAATGAGCCGGCAGGAATGACCATCGCAAGCCAGGGACGGCGTCCATCAAGGCTGGGATTGGCCGCGGCGGCGGGCTTGTTGCCGTCGCATCGGTTCGCCCGCGTCGTCGAGCGCAACATAACCGTCTACCGGCGTACCTGGGTCACGCTGCTGTCGGGGTTCTTCGAGCCGGTGTTCTACCTGCTGTCCATCGGCATAGGCATTGGAGAGCTGGTGGGCGACGTGACCGTCGGGGGCCGCACCGTCGACTACCGCACGTTTGTGGCCCCAGGGCTGTTAGCCACCTCAGCCATGAACGGCACCTTTTACGACAGCACCATGAACATGTACTACAAGCTCACCTGGGCCAAGATCTACGACGCGGTGCTGGCCACCCCAGTGGGCGTGGTGGATCTGGCCCTGGGCGAGATGGGCTGGTCGGTGCTGCGAGCCACCCTGTACTCCGGCGGGTTCCTGGGAATCATGGCTGGTCTGGGGCTGGTTGACTCGTTCTGGGCCATCGCCGCATTGCCGGGGGCCACTCTGATCGGATTCACCTTCGCGGCCTTGGGAATGGCCGCCACCAGCTACATGCGGAGCTGGAACGATCTCGACTTGGTGACCGTGCCGCTTATCGTGCAATTCCTGTTCTCAGCCACCTTCTTCCCCCTCGACACCTACCCCCGAGCCGTGCAGTTCCTGGTCCAGGCCACCCCGCTCTATCACGGCGTGGCCATGGAGCGAGCCTTCATCGCCGGCGACATCAGCATGGACCTGGTTGTCCACATCGCCTACCTACTGGCCCTAGCCGCCGCCGGCGCCGCCATAGCCAGCCGCCGCCTCGGCCAACTCCTAACCCCGTGACGCTGAGAGCCGAGGCGCACCGCTATCCGTCGGTTCTTTCTAGTCCGAATGCCGATTCGACAGTTGCTATTGTGTGCTCGTCTCGCAGTTTGCATGCAGTGAGATGAGAAGAGAACAGCCCCCTCTCCCATACGGCATCGTCAAGGGGGCGAATGCCCAACCATTCCACGGGAACGACTCTCTCTGCTGACTCCGGGTCATGATTGGTGAGGACATATTCCCTATAGCTGTCAGGCACCTTAGGCAATTCCGCGAAGGGAACAACTTGATCAGCGACCTTGACTCGTGCGTCGCAAGCCAGGGTCATTTCGCCTGTAACCCGAGCGACACCCACATACCCGGCCCCGCTCACATAGGCGAACACCCTATGCCCAGGCCTTAAATGTCGTAACGGCTTCCAGTACCTCGGTCCGCCACCCCCATTCAGGAGTCCATACTCTTGGGCGACCGGCCACCGGTCGTCTCCAGAGCGGCCGAGGACGACGTAGAAGTCCCTTCCATTCCACGGACGCTGCTTGCTTTGGGAAGATCGAACAGCCTTGGCTTCAGTCTGCTGAGGGTCAAGTAGCCACGTCCGAGCAAGGTACTCGCGATCGCCTTCGCTGAAGTGGCGAAAAAAGACGGTGTTGATGGGTACTCCATAAGCTTCAGCGAGGAATTCGACAATGCGTTCGGAAGCCGGATCGAGTTCAGATGCAACGATTGTAAACTCCTGCCGTTCGTTCACATCGTCGGGCAGTGGACAACCAAACTGTTCAACAAAGGCTTGCCCAAGTGTCCTTTCGTCTCCCTGGCGCTCGGTGTAGATCTCCTCTAGCTCATCGTGGCCTAGCCCTGCCGCCCACGACCCATAGTCCAAAGCCTGGGCAACGACTTCTCTGGGGGTCCGATCGCGCTTCAACTCGAGGACGTGTACACAGCCCTCGGCGTCGATAGCAAGAATATCTACGTATCCGCCATGGTGAGTATGAACCTGCCTGCCAAGAATCAGCAGGTCAGTTCCGCTCAGGCCAGGATCCTGTTCCAGCATGTCCTCAAGGCGTCGCTCGGAATCGAGCGGCGACGACGCCAACTGTTGCGGGCCGGCATCAGTCATTCGCCAGATCGCCATTTCTACGGCCATAAGACCTCCCTCTGAGTGCGCCCATGATGTCACTCGGCTGTGAGACATGGCACAAGTCAGTCACCTCCGAGGTGGCACCCGTCTGTAAGTCAGACAAATTGCCACTGCTCCGGTGTATACCAGAGGACGACTTCGACTACATCGAGGAAAAAGCATGACAACTGCTCAGGACGTCGAATTCGCTCTTCTTGAATGCCTGGAGGTGGTGGCGCTCCAGTGTCAGGAAAGACGGAGGAGGTCCGCCGACTGGCACATCGTCAAAGACTTTGACGCAACGAATGCATCCTTGTGTGAAGCATCATGCGCAGCCCATGTAATCAACAATGATGGCTTCAACCCCGACGTATCCAGACGTTCAAAACGCTTGCACGAGACTCGATTCACCGCGATGAGTCGCCCAGGGACGCTGTGGTCACTACGACTGTCCTTCTCGTCGACCCTACTCGCCGGACAACACGGACCCTTGAAATTCCAGATCTCCTCAGTCTCGGTTTGCAAACCGCCGAATCGGCTGCTCAAGCGGTCATGACAGCATCTACGGGAGAACTGGCGGGACTATCTAAGGCCCCTTCGTACTTCATTTGTCGGGATTGTCCTGGACTTGATCTGTGCGACGAGGGGCAAGATTTGTTGAATCAACCGGTGACCGTTCGAGGCGGCATGCGAATTCAGTAAATGTCCAGGAAACTGCTTGCCACTTTGCTTGTCTTAGGTCAGAATTATGACCAATGGAATCGATACTGCCCTTCTCCGAAGTCAAGAGTCACTTGTCGGAGCTAGCTGACCGCGTCGAAAAGCAGCGCGACCTGATCATGGTTACCCGCAATGGTCGGCCGTCGTTCATGCTGGTCAACTGTGACTACATGGAGTCCATCGAAGAAACCCTCGAAATCATGAGCGATCCTGAGTTGGTGGCCTCACTCAGCAGGTCGCGAGCCGAAGCCGAGGCAGGCCAGCGGATTCGGTTGCGCGATCACCTCAGGGACAGCGGTGTATGAAATCGACATCACTCCGGAGGGCCGCAGAGACTTCAATCGATTACCAGACAAGGTACATGGGGCGGTCTCGGAGGCCATTTTCGGGCCGATAGCCCACAACCCGCATCAGGCGGGAAAACCTCTGCTCTGGGACTTCGAAGGCCTCTACTCCGCCCGGCGGGGTGACTTCCGAATCATCTACGAGATTTTCGACTCCGAGAACACCGTCGTCATTCATCGCGTCGACCATCGTCGCAGTGCTTATCGCCCACGCTGACACCCAATCAAGATCAGGCCAGAGCAGCCCTACCTAGCCCGGCTGGCGGATGATGGTGCCGGGTTGGATACCGGAGTCGGGACCAATTCCGTCGAGCTTGAGGGCCATGAGCATGTGGAACTCGTCCCCGCCGTCGCCCTGGACGGTGTGGTCGACGGAGACAACTTTGGTAGCTACCGCCTGATTGCTGACGTCGACTACCAAAGCGTCGCCCTCTTGGACCCGTCCCGCAGTGGCTCGGCCGATCACGAAGAAATCACCGGCCGACATGGCCTCGGTGCGGACCACCTCCAACTGGAACAGCTCCTTGCTGCGGCGCCACCTTTTGAAGAACGTCCGCCAGTTGCGGGGCTGGTCGTCCCACTCCCCTTCCACGATGCCCGGCGAGTTGCTCACAGTTGGCAAACTAGTGGAATGAGCGACCGGTACACCATCATCTCGGCCGACTGCCACGCCGGGGCCAACCACGAGACCTACCGCGGCTACCTGGAATCCAAGTACCTCGACGACTTCGACGCTTGGCGGGAGAAGTACCGCAACCCGTTCCGCGACCTCCAAGACGGGGGTCGGGTGCGTAATTGGGACAACGAGCGCCGCTTGGGAGACCTGTACACCGACGGCCAGGTGGGCGAGGTGGTATTCCCCAACAC
>JAPPKI010000527.1 GCA_028820035.1 bacterium
GGGGCGGTATGGGCGCGCCGGGTCGCGGGGGGGGGGGGGTTTGGGGGCCCTCGCGGGGTGGGGGGGGGGCGCCCCCGAAGTGCTGGCAAACGCGGCCGCACCATTGGCCGCGGCCACCGACGCCGGGGCTTGGAACGGCCTCACCCCGGTAGTGCGAGTGGGCGCGGCCATCGCCTCGGCCGGGGCGGTGATGGCGCTGATCGCCGGCGTGGGGCGCACTACGTTCGCCATGGCCTCGGAAGGCGATTTGCCCCGAGTGCTGGACAGGGTCCATGCGATCCACAAGGTGCCCCACTATGCCGAGATTACGGTGGCCGCGGTGGTGATCGTGCTGGTTTCGCTGACCGACTTGCGCAGCGTGCTTGGCTTCAGTTCGTTCTGCGTGCTGTTCCATTACGCGGTGACAAACGCCTCGGCGTGGACGTTGGCGGCCGGCCAGCGCCGCTGGCCGCGGGGGCTGAGCGGCCTCGGCCTCATCGGCTGCGTCACCCTGGCCGTGACTCTGCCCGGGGCCTCCGTGATCGGCGGGTTCTGCGTGCTCGCCTCGGGGATAGTCGTCTGGCGCATTCGCCATGCCTTGAACCCGGCACCCTCATAACCCCTTGACCAAAATACGGGATTCGGTCGGCCTTCTTCCTTATGGCGCACGTCTGGCACTGTGAGGCCCTGAAAGCCGCTCTGTCCATATTCTCTGCATAGCTGCCTCAACAATCAGAACCGCCAGAAGCGCGGGTAGAATGACAATATACGGCAAGGTGATGAGGCCGAGACCAGCCGTTGATGAATCCGATCTTGCTGCAATTCCATAGATGATTGGAAATCCAACTAGCAGCACTATTGAACCTAGCACACTAGCGACCCGAGAATCCATAAACAAAATATACACCAGTGATATAGGCCATAAGGCACCAATCAAAAACAGAGTACCAACAGAAAATCTCAACCAATCGCCAGCTTCAAATATGGCATTGCCCTCCCGGGCCTTCAACACTGCATGCAAAATTCGCGCTGCTACAAGCGACACTAGAGATACAGCAAGTCTGTGTGACCAGAACATGCTAGGCAGCGCCATCAGATGCAATGTTCCCAGAGTCTTGCGCAGCAGCGACATTCGCCCCGAGTCCAAAACACAACGCAACAGCAGACAATAGCGCCACGGATCGCCGAAGAAACGGCCTTGATAGAAGTTGCGGAAATTGCTTCATAGGCATTTGCGTTGCGTATGCTTACCACTCATATTCAGGAATCAGCAAACTCGCGGAGGACGACCTGAAAAAGGAAAGTACATAAACTTTATCAAAAGACGTGTCCGGTCAACTTTGGGGGCTCAAGACCATAGTTACCCCTCGATGGTTCAGCCCTCAGACGATAGGAAGACCCAACTCAGAATTCGAAGTACAGTTCAGATCTTGCTCTGCACGTTAGCGGCGATCCGGTCCTCGAAGGTGAAATCCAAGTCGAGGCTCTGGTCGAGGCCCTCGGCCACCATCCAGCGGTGTACGTGGTCGACCATGGCAGCCAGGGTGTACTCCGGCTCCCAGCCGATGTCGGCTCGCAGCCGGTCGACCGTGAACACCACGCTGCGGTTCCAGCGATGGAGGTTGGGAGCCAGCCTCTGCACGAGTTGAGCGAGCTTGAACCGCCGCCGCATGTTGTCGGCATCGGCTCTCGCGGTGTCGGAGCTGCGGATGTCGATGTTCACCGGGGAGGCCTTGCCCTCCTCGAACACCAGGGCGCCGTCCCACAGGTCGTCCATGACCGGGGCGGGGATGAACACCTTGTTCGCCTCCACCCCCAACACATCGGCAAAAGCGTCCACATAGCCCACATCTGACTGATAGGTCCCGCCGGTGAGGTTGTAGCGCTTTCCGAAGGTTTGGGGCTGAAGCATCATCATCCGCAGCGCCCGAGCCTGGTCGTCCACATGGCCGACTTGGCCCAGGGTCGTGCCGTCGCCAGGGATCAGGACCGGGCGACCCCTCAGCAGCCGCAGGATCATCCGCTGTTCCCGGTCGGCCAGGATGTTGCGGGGACCGAACACCATCGAGAACGGCACGATGGTGGCCGGAAACCCCCGGCTGCGACAGGCGTCGACCAGGATGTCCTCGCACAGCAGCTTGTGCAGCCCGTATTCGTTCTGGTTGGGACCCCGGTCATCGGGATGGTCCTCGGTAATCGGCAAGATGTCGGTGGGGGCATAGATGACGGTGGAGGAGGCGAAGATGTAGTGGCCGACTCGTCCTTCAAACACCTCGATCATCAACTCCACGTCGGCCGGGTGATAGGCGCTCATGTCCTGGACCGCGTCGAATGTCTCGTCTTTGAGCACCGACCGCACCTGGTCGTGATCGGTGCGGTCGGCCACCAGCCGACGGACCGACCGGGGAAAGCCCACCGCCGTGCGCCCCCGATTCAGCACGGTGACCTCGTGGCCGTGCTTCACCAACTCCATGACCAGCGAGTAGCCGTTGAACTGGCTCCCGCCCATCACCAAGACCTTCATACCTGCTCCTTTGCCTGACGGGCCGACTTCAGCGGCAGATGCCCGCTTCGGCCAGGGCTTCTACTTCGTCGGGAGGGATGCCGAGGACTTCACCCAGCACTTCGACGGTATCGGCGCCGAGGAGTGGCGAAGGACCGGCGGTGCGGGTCTGGGTGAGGCTGAAGCGGATCGGATTGCCCACGTGGGTCTCTTTGCCCACTACCGGGTGCTCCAACACGTCGAGCGCGCCCCGAGCGGCCAAGTGCTCGTCTCCCAAGTGGTCGTAGGGACCCATGACTGCCATGGCCGACACCCCGGCGACCTGCATTCGCTCGGCCCGGTCGGCGGCCAATCCTCCGGTCATCCAGGCGGCCACTGCGGCATCTACTGCCTCGACGTCGACCAGCCGGTCGGCGTTGGTGAGCCAGCGGTTCTCCACGCCAATGACGTCACAGCACCGCTGCCACGACGCATCGTCGTGGCAGGCCAGTGCCACCCAGTCGTCGTCACCGCCCGCTCGGTACACGTCGTGGGGAGCGACCGTATCGGAGCGGTTGCCTTTAGGCTCGGGGTCGGCACCGGCGGCGACCGCGCCCATGTACACCTCGCCAATGAGATAGGCGGCGGCCTCGGTCTGCGCCATGTCGATGAGCTGGCCCTGGCCGGTGCGCTGCTTGTGGTTGAGAGCGGCCAGCACCGCCACCGCCAGCAGCTTGCCCGCGATGTGGTCGGGGTGGTTCAGCGTGGTGCCGCACGGAAACGGCACATCGGCGTGGTTCCACAGCCAGTGGGCCCCGGCAAAGCTGGCATTGAGAGGCCCGTAGGCCGGCATCTTGCCCATCGGGCCGCCTCGGCCGTAGCCCTGCGAGCACACGTACACCAGATCGGGCCGCTTGGCCGACATGTCGTCCCACCCCAGCCCGAGCTTGTCCAGCGACCCGCCCCGCAGATTCTCGGCCACCACATCGGCGGCCATGAACAGTTCCAAGGCCCGCTCACGGCCTCGTTCGGTGGTCATGTCCAGGCCCCCCGAGCGCCGCCCCCGGCTTTCGGCGTTGAACGGGAAGGCCTTGTTGAGGTCGCCCCGGCCCGCGAAGCGCAACGAGTCGGGGTGGGCCACCGATTCGATCTTGATGACATCGGCTCCCAACTCCGAGAGCATCCAGGTGCCCTCGGGCACCACTGCGGCCATGCCGAACTCCACCACCCGCACCCCGGCCAGCAATTGGCTGTTGTCGGCTGGGCCGTTGGAAGGGCCCGGTGCCCACGGATTGTCGGCGGGACGGGCATTGAACCCGACTCGCTCGTCATTTTCCCGTGGCGCCGATTTGCGCACTCCGGCCGGGGTGCCCGACAGCTTCCAGGGGGCATCTGGCATCGCCAACCCCTCCGAGCCGTCCACGTCGTAGCGGAAGAACCCCCGACCAGCCACTTGCGGATGGGCGGCGAACTCGCTGGGCGACTGGATCACGCCGATGGTGGTGCCCGCGGCCAGACCGTGCTCGAACAGATCGGTTCGGTCTCGCTGTGACGTGATCGCGTCGGCCACCACGTGGATGACGTCTCGATTCCTCCCTCGAAATACCCCGTCGGCCCACTCCGGACCGGTCAATGCGTCGGGGTTGCCCAGCACTTCCACAAAGCCGGTCCACTGGTAGGGCGTGCCGATCACCGTGCGCACCCAGCCGTCGCGGGCCGGAAAGATCCAGTAGTTCCCATCGGCGTTGCGACGGCCTTCATCGGGCAGTTCGGGGAAGTGGCGCACATAATCGGGAATTAGCACCGACCAGGGGTTGAGCCCGGACAGAGCCGCCTCCTGCACGCTGATCTCCACCACTTGGCCGTGGCCGTGGCGGCGGCGATCCATCACCGCAGCCAGCCCGCCAAGTGCGCCAAACACCGAAGCGCAGTCATGAGCCAGATAGCCGGGATGCCAACACGGCGACTTCTCCCGAAAGCCCGACAGGAAGTGCCCACCCGACGAGGCGAATGCCGGTAGCGGCTCCAGCTTCCAGTCTGAACGGGGTCCGTTGAGGCCCATGTCGGTGAGTGCCACGACGACGAGGGAGGGATGGCGATCGGCCAGGTTCTCAAGATCGAGTCCACTGTTGTCGATGAGCAGGTCGGCGGCCGACGTCAACTCTTCCCATTCGGTGAGATCGCCGGCTGCCTTGTTGGCGTTGCGGTGGGCGTGGGCCAGGTCGTCAGGATCGGGAACCGGCGGCACCCGGATCACCTCGGCCCCCAGATCGCCCAGGATCCGACCGCAAAGCGCGCCGCGCATATCGGTGTGGTCCACCACCCGCAGCCCGCTCAGCGCTCCGGGTGCCATGCCTGGGCTTGAGGTCATCGGATACGGGGCTCGATGCGAGTCTGCTCCTTGATGCCCCGGGCCTTCTCGGTGATCTCCTCCTCAGCCCCGGCCAGACTCAAGAAGGCCACTCCGCTGTTCACGGCGTTGGCCAGCGTGGTGTATTGGGCGGTCCACAACCCCTTCATGGTTGCTTCGATGGCAAGCCGTTCGGGGGCCGACGCTATGGCCTCGGCGCACCAGCGGGCTGTGTCTAGCAGGTCATCCAGCGGCACCACCTCCTGCACCAGCCCGATCTGGAAGGCCCGCTGGGCCGACATGCGCTCGTGCCTCCCGAGCAGCGACATCCGCATGACCTCGCCCAGCGGCATCCGCTGAAGCATGAACATGGGCTCGTTCACCGCGGGCATCCCGTGGCTCACATGGGGGTCGAAAAAGGTGGCGTTGTCGGAGGCAATGATAAATTCCACCTCCCCCAGCAGGTAGAACGCGCCGCCCGCGGCCATGCCGTTGACCGCGGCGATCACCGGGCGCCAATAGTCATTGGATTTGGGGCCGACAGTGGAGATCGGGTCGTCGACCATGAACGGCGAGGCCGGCTGTTTCCATGAACCGGTGATATCCACCCCAGTGCTGAAAGCTCGCTCGCCGGTGGCGGTGAGGATCACGCACCGCACATCGTCGTTATATCGCAGATGGGCCCACACGGCCCGGAGCTCTTCGCAAGAGGTGTTGTCCATGGCGTTGAGCCGCTCGGGCCGGTTCAACGTGATCACCGCCACCCCGTCGGACTCCTCGTACAGCAGGTTCTCATAGCTTGGCACGGCCCGAAGCGTAGTCCTGACAATGCGACCTCATGGAAGGGCAGAACTAGAGTCGCCGCCCAAGACACCTGCGAGATGCTCAAGAAGCGGAGTTTGAAATGGACATCGGAAGAATCGGATTGTGGCAGGGCGTGCTCGACCAGCGGCCCTCAAGCCAAGTTCGGGAAATCGTGGCCGAACTGGAAGAACTGGGCTGGCCCACACTGTGGATCCCCGAGGCCGTGGGCCGCGATCCCTTTGTGTCGGCGTCGGTGATGCTGGGGGCCACCAGCACGCTGAAGATCGCCACCGGGATCGTGCAGATCCATGCCCGCCACCCCATGACCACCGCGGCGGCCCAGAAGACGGTGGCCGAGGCGTATGACAACCGGTTCTTGCTGGGCATCGGCGTGAGCCACGGCCCGTTCATCGAGGGCATTCGCAACCTGGACTACTCCAAGCCCTACTCCTTTATGGTCGAGTACCTCGACGCCATGGAAGGGGCCATGTTCATGGCCCTCGGCCCCGAGGAGAACCCCCCGCTGGTGCTGGCCGCACTGGGCCCCAAGATGCTGGCGCTGGCCGCCGAGCGCACCGCTGGCGCCCACCCCTACT
>JAPPKI010000242.1 GCA_028820035.1 bacterium
ACCCGTCACAAAAATCCGAACCCGACGACCCAGCTTCGTCGCGTAGAGCCAGTTTGCTTGATCACGCCTTAGGCTGAGAACTAGCCGTGGCTCAAGACGATGCTCTCCGTAGTGAGTCATCGGTCGGAGTGTGTGCTGTACGCTTCGGTCACTCGATGTGAGTGAGTGCAGCAAGGCCGAGGGCGCTACAAACATCGTCTGATGAGTCTGACGGAGCGATGAGGAGACCGGCGCGATTGCTTGAAGGGGTGTACTCCGACCCGTCGACCCGGACTGCAACATGGCCTGTTTCTCGGGCTAGGAGCACGCCGGGAGCGTGGTCCCATGGAAGGGTTCGCCAGTAGAGGATGTAGTCGATAGCACCCTCAGCGATCTGGGAGTATTCGATTCCAGCGCAATTGCTATCGGCGACGGTAGAACCAATCTCGGATCTGCGGGCCGCCAAGTGGGAGCGCGCGGCGTCGGGAAGGAATCGCTCCTTGATGATCCCAGTCATGGCATGAGTATCGGCGGGGTGTTTCGGATGATCGAGCGGCTCCCCGTTTCGAGTTGCGCCGTTGCGGTCCTCGGCGATGTAGATGAGGTGTTTCGATGGGATCCAGATCCACGATGCAGCCAGGGTCCCGTTGTGTACATACGCGACCATGACGGCGTAGTCGGGGTTGCCAGCCGCAAAGTTTGATGTGCCGTCAATCGGGTCGACAATCCAACTACTTGCTCCCGTACCCAGCACATCGAGTAGGTCGGGTTGCTGGACTGACGACTCTTCTCCAACGACCGGTAAGCGCAGGACACTTCTGAGGCGAATGGCTAAGGCCGCCTCGCATTCGCGGTCTGCAGTCGTGACTAATTCGCCTTGAGCCTTCTCTTCGACATCGTTGGCACCGAGCTCACTGAATCGTCGGGTGACCTGTTCCTCGGCAACTTCCTGGATGGCTTCAGCAACGTATTCGAGATTCAACAATGGGAAGTAGCTCACTCGTCAGATCCGGCTGAAAGGACCGATGGTTCGAGTTCTGCAACCCGCGCCAGCAACTGGTGCGCGCCCTCGGTTTCATCGATGATCTCAACCAAGGTTTCCAGCCGTGGCCCCTCCAAGAATTCATTGCGAGCCAAGGCCTCAAGGATCTCGAGGCGAAGCTCTGCCTCGCTCGCTTCCGCTTCTCTCAGACGTGCAGTGGCTACGGCCTCATCAGCCTCCGCCGAGCGCCTTCGGCGGCCGGACTTCGTATAGTCCTTCAGGACATCGAGGAGCCGGGGAATTGCACCGGTTCCAAGCAGGAGGCTTCCGACCGTCACCCCATCTTGCAGCGTGAATTCGATTGGGTTTCGGTAGTGTACGGAATCGAGCGTAAGGGGTCTGGGCCTTCTCTCTCGTACCTCCTGCGCGACCAGGCGCGAAAACAATTCGGGAGCAAACGACTCAAGAGATGGTGGTCCGCCGAGGGGAGTAAGCGGAAATAAAGGCGCTCGCCCTGCCTTGTCCTGCCGCAAGTTGTACCAGCGCCAAGCAACCTCTACCCAGGAGTCAAACGGAGCATTTGCGTAGTCGTCCCAGAGTTCAACGCTTTGGTTGAATAAGCGAAGGTCGGCAATGTCGTTCTCCCGCAACCGATAACGGTCGACTTCGATCTCGGAGAATCTCTGACGACGGATGTGTTCGGTCGCGTCCCGAACCGCGTCTCGCTCTGCCCAGCGCTGTGCTAGGTCCACAAAGGAGGAGAAGTCCGCAGCAACCCGGGAGAACTGGGCGGGAGTAATGTCTGGACCAAGGTCGAATCGAACGGTGAGAGACGTCATACTCTCAGTTCACCACAGCTCGATCGGTCGATATCGGACATCACGCAGTTTCGTCATGGCAGGACCGAGACCGCTTTGGATTTCAGCCCTGCAGCGTCGGAGTCGCAACAAACCAAGCGGTCCTAAAGTATCTCGCTCAGGGATTTCCAGTTTGGGTAATGAATTGGGCGGTCTTGATCAAGCTGCTTCGCAACATCGACAAGTCAACACTGGCTTGGCGGCCCCCTTATGAAATAGCCCCGTTCGACAGTCAGGGCAAGACAGGTAACTAGGAGCGCGGTGAGCGAGGCCTGCCTCTAGTGATGCAAACCGCGCCGATTCGCCTCGGCTTGGCGATCGCGCCAGGCGACTTCCTCGTCGCAACAAGCAGCTAGATCTTCGAAGATGGCCCTTGTACGTGGCGAGGCAATGAACCGCCGCGGACCTTGAGGCATTTGTATAAGCCATATATGTCTTTTTTGCATAGGTCGTGTACGGTGCTGAACCGCTGTAGACCTTGAGGGGGCGGTGCGGCCGCCCTGTTCGGACGTTGGGGAGGCAATGCAGGCTGTCATCGCAGGTGTGATAGCGGGAGTGGCGGTAGGGGCCGTCGTATGGGCGGTTACGGTGGCCTTGCTAAGACGGCGGTGGTTCCCTACTGGCAACCAATCGGTCACGTATACCGCCGATGACGGGGGCAAGCGGCTGAAGAAGCGGCATACGCTCAGCCCGAAGTCGATTCAACGCCTGTTCGAGCCTGTGTCGAGCAACCACTCTGACGCCCATAGAACCTACGAGTTGGTCGTAAAGCCGGGACGCTCGGCGGCAGAAGTCCTGATTATTGACGAACAGGGAATCGCTGAGTACACGAAACTATGGGACGGTCCAAGTGAGGGCGACATCTACCTCGGCGTGGTCGTCGATGCCCGTCCCGGGTTGAATGCCGCGTTCGTGGACATCGGCGAGAGGCACAGCGCTCTCGTCGAGTTCGACCGGCGGTCGGTTTCCGATATGTCGACCGGCGACCGTGTGGTCTGCCAGTTGACCGGTCTGCCCCGCAGCGGCAAGGGATACAAAGGCCGTGATCGACTTGTGCTGGACGGCTGGTACATGACCATCGAGCAAGGCATTTCAAGGAAGGCAGTTCGTCACCTGAATCAACACGTTCGAGGCAGCGATCCCGGCAGGCTTGGCTGGGAGCTGTCCCGTCGCTGCGAGCAGCGCAACGTAGGCCTCTACGTGCACGAAGATCTCGGGTCGCCTGACGAAAAGGCATATTTTAGGGACTTGGGATCGCTCCTG
The DNA here is from genome assembly GCA_028820035.1 of bacterium. Taxonomy (GTDB): domain Bacteria; phylum Actinomycetota; class Acidimicrobiia; order Acidimicrobiales; family Bin134; genus Poriferisocius. The sequence continues at coordinate 3,082 of JAPPKI010000242.1, forward strand.
GGAAGATTGGATCAGTACGAACGGGCAGCAATAGACCCCAGGATGGAAGCACCAACTCGGCTCCATCACAAGGACCCATTCGAGGTTGCCCTCGACATGACCCAGTCGGTGCTAGAGGCCACACCGACCCCATTCAAGTTCGTGACCGTCGTGGGCGGCTGGAATTCGAGGTTTATCTCAGACTTCGAAGCCCGCCAAAAGCGCTATCCCGACAGCGCGCTCGCATCGGCGCGGTTCCGGCACAAGTGCCCATACCGCAAAGAGCACATTGAAGAACCGCTGGACGAAGTAAGAACCCGGTTGTCTGCCAAGTCGGTCAAATTGGAATGCCCCAGCGGCGGTTCGCTGATTATCGAGGAGACAACGGCATTCACTGCTGTGGACGTCAACAGTGGCACTGCCCGGCAAGCCAACGGAGAGACCAGCGAGGAGTTCATCCAGCGAATCAACTTGGAGGCCAGCGCCGTCCTCGCCCGAGCCTTGAGGCTCCTAAACATCGGCGGTGCCATAATCATCGACTACATCAGCTTCGACTCCGACGACCATTCAATCGCCGAGGCCGCCCGAGACGGTCTGCGCCGCAATCTCGAAGACCAACTGGACGAGCACCAACCCCTTCTCGCTGGCTCCAACCCGCCCAAGACTGAAGTGGGCGACACGAGCCCCGTGGCAGGCGTGCTCGACATGACAAGGCAGCGAAACGGGTTTTCCCTCTGGCGAGAAATCAGACCCAAGGGCCGCAAGGGCCGATAAGACTTCAAGCGAAATTTGATGGTGGCCGCTAGGCCATCATCAAGAGAGTGGCCAGCACATGGTGGGCAAGTACGGGATTGCCAATTGTCAGCCGCGGGTCTCAGGTCCGTTTTCGAGGTCCTGGGCCCTCGCGAACGAGCGTGACTGATGCTGATCGAACGCTAGGAAGAAGCGCTTCGCCGATAGTTCGAGTCCGAAATTCGCTAATCAGCGCGCTCAACTCGTTGACGTCCTCAGACAGTCCGAGTAGCGCAGCCGAAATCAGTTCCTTTCGGTTCGTTGGAAACCCGTTTCGAGCCAATTCCAACACAAGTTGGTCAACCCTCATGCTGAGTGGAGTAGCGAGTGAGAGCCCTATGCGGCTTTCTGGTGCCTGTCGAAGTGGAAGATCTGATCTCACTCGTTGGCGTTTGGTCACATACATAATGTATAATAGATACGTATTAGTGTGCCAAATGTGGCGAATGGTGTAGTTGGGGGATCATGGGCTCGAAGAAATCCGGGCAGCCGCTACGACTGAGTGAGCAGACCCCTGTCCTCGTCGATGAGCACAACTTTCTGGAGGCAATCCGGGATGCTGGTTATCGCAATGCGGCCGTAGCAATAGCGGAACTCGTGGACAACGCCATTGAAGCTGGCGCAACCACCGTGGAGATCGAAGTCACTAGCGATAATAACCTGAAGTTCCCTGTCCAGATTTCCGTCACCGACGATGGTCGGGGCATGTCGCCCAAGGAACTGCAACGAGCACTTGTCTTCGGCGGGTCATCGCGGTTTGGTAGCCGTGACTCATTCGGGCGATTTGGCATGGGTTTGCCTTCCGCATCATTGAGCCTTGCGCGTGACATCGAGGTTGTGTCCTGGAGGGGTTCGTCAATCAGAACAGTTCGGCTGTCACTGGACGACCGAAATGGGTTTAACGGCCAAAGTGTCCGGTCCCGTCGCCTTGTTCGCGACCGTATGCCAACTCCTAGCGGAACAAGAGTCCTTCTTCGATCGTGTGACCGACACGGCTACGAGCGACCAGGTTGGTTGAGCCGTTCAATTGCGGCCGAACTTGGGCGAGTTTTCCGCCGCCAACTTGAATCGGACCTCTGTATTTCAGTCAATGGTGACAAGATTCCTGTTAGGGAGCATCTTCTATTGAAGGCGGGCGCCACTTTGTACGGCGACATGCTGCGGTATCAGATCGACGGCCCGGGTGGAGGAGGGCAGGTGCGTGTGCAGTTCTCCGAACTGCCAGTGTTGCGCTGGTCAACAATGAGCTCCTCCGAGAAGGCGGCCATGGGCATCCCCAGCACGAAGCCGATCTCTATTCTCCGAGCAGGTCGCGAGATTGATCGAGGCTGGTGGTTCATGGGATCAAAGAGGCGCGAGAACTATGACTCCTGGTGGCGATGTGAATTGGACTTTGACCCGAACCTCGACGAGTGGTTTGGGGTCTCGTACACAAAGCAAGGCATTCAGCCCGTACTGGCGTTGAAAGATCTGCTTACTCCAGATCTCGAAGCGATTGCCCGATCGATGAACTCGAGAGTCCGGAGTCAGTTCGATCTTGTGAAGATTGCAGATCCTATACAGGTGGCAGAACGGACAGTGCAATCCGTGATCCCAGTCCTGCCCGACGCCCTCGGTTGTCGAGGCGGCAAGAAGCGGGATATCCGGGTGGCTCTTGGCGAGACAAAGAGCCCCGCTGCCTTTGAGGTGCGGACATCCCGGTCTGTAGAAACGGTAACCCTGAACATTTGCCACCCACTAATTCGTGACCTCTACGCCCCACTGGCATCGTCCGACTTGACAACCTCAAAGTCTGCTGCAGCCCGAGTGGCACTCGTCGCGCTTGCTGGGGCGCTGATAGACACAGGGGCATGGCCTGTTGCCGGACGGGCGCAAGCGTGGAGTGACGTGGTGGCCACGTTGCTTGAGCGTTGTCCATGAGTTCAGAAGCCTTACAGCTTCCAATACCTCGGATTTTCGGAAATTCAGAGCGCCAGCTCTTGAAGCGTCTTGTGAATGAGGTACCGGTTGACATAGCTGAGATCGAGTCGACCACGACAGCATGCAGGGCTGCGCTGGCACTGCTACGTGATTTGAGGGCCCAAGGTTGGGATGTCGAATGGACACCAGACGCAATTGTCGTGTCTCCGCCGCAAAGCAACGACGACATTGAGCAAGAGAAGGAGCGTGTTCGATTTCAAGAGCTGCTGAAGCGAGACGAGCAATTGCGTACTCCGTCTGTTCGCAAGTTCATAGAGGGAATGGAACGTCCGAGGGAGTGGGACGGCAGGTTCCGCTCAATCTTTGACTTGATGCGTGATGGCATTGAGCTCTCGGAGAAACTTGAGGTAGCGAACTCAGGGCAG
>JAPPKI010000532.1 GCA_028820035.1 bacterium
GGGCTGAACACCGCGGCGTTCGCGGCGGGCTATCCCGGTTCGCCGGTAGGCGGGCTCGACTCCGCTTTGGAGCGGGCCGTGAGGGAATCGGGGGAAAGCGCGGTTGTGCTGCGGCCGTCGGTGAACGAGGAGTATGCGGCCACTGCGGTGATGGGCAGCCAACTGGCCGCCTCCCGGCCCGATGCCCGCTACGACGGCGTCATCGGGATCTGGTACGGCAAAGCCCCCGGCGTCGACCGGGCCTCCGACGCCATCCGCCACGCCATGTTCGCCGGCGCCGACCCCAAGGGCGGTGTGGTGATGCTGGCCGGCGACGACCCCAACGCCAAGTCGTCCACTTTGCCGTCCACTTCAGCCGGGGTACTGGCCGACCTGCACATCCCGGTGCTCTACCCCGGCGACCCCGCCGACGTGCTGGAGCTGGGCCGCCACGCCATCGCCATGAGCCGGGCCACCGGGCTGTGGGTGGGGATGAAGATCGTGGCCAACGTGGCCGACGGGTCGGCCGACGTCAGCCTCGACCCCAACCGGGTCAATCCGGTCATACCCCTGCACGAGGCCAAGCCCTACCACCACCGCCCCGACACCCGGCTGCTCACCCCCTACACGCTGGACTTTGAGCGCGAGATCGTGGAGGTCCGCACCAATCTGGCCCTTCAATACGCCGAACTGAACCACCTCAATCGTGTGGTGGTGGAATCTCCCAATGCCTGGATCGGGATAATCGCCTCGGGCATCACCTACTGGGAGGTGCGCGAGGCGCTGGCGGTGATCGGCTTGGACAGCGACGAGGCGATCTCCAGCGCCGGCATCCGCATGCTGCGCATGGGGCTCCCTATTCCCTTCAACGCTTCCACCATCAGGGACTTCGCCGCCGGGCTGGAAGAAGTCTTCGTCATCGAGGAGAAGACGCCCAACGTGGAGTCGAGGGCCAAAGACGCCCTGTACAACACTTCGCACCGGCCCCGGATCGTGGGCGAGTACGACGAGTTCGACCGCCGCCTCATCAAGAGCCATGGCGCCTTGCACGCCGACGACCTGGTGGGCCCGCTGCGCAGCCGGCTGGCCCGTCTGGGCGACCGGCTGACCCCGGAGCGCCCGGTGCGGGAGCGCATCCCCCTGGCGGTGAACCGCACCCCGTACTTCTGCTCAGGCTGCCCCCACAATCGCAGCACGGTGACCGACCCCGGCACCGCGGTGGGCGCGGGCATCGGCTGCCACACCATGATCCTTCTGGGGGGCGAGCCGCGCTACGGCGACATCGCCGGACTCACCTGCATGGGCAGCGAGGGCACCCAGTGGATTGGCATGGCCCCTTTCGTGGACACCCCCCATCTGATCCAGAACATGGGCGACGGCACGTTCTTCCACTCCGGGCAACTGGCCATGACCGCGGCCATCGCCGCAGGAGTCAATATCACCTACAAGCTGTTGTGGAACGGCGCGGTGGCCATGACCGGTGGGCAGAATCCCACCGGCGGCATCCCCCTCGACCGGGTGTGCCGGTCGCTTCTGGCCCAGGGCGTGGCCCGCATCATCATCACGTCCGACGATCCAGCCCGCACCCGCCGCCTCGGGCTTCCCTCGGAGGTGGACGTAAGAGACCGCGCCGAGCTGGCCGAAGTCCAGCAGGAGCTGGCCGCGGTGGCCGGGGTGACCGTGCTCATCCACGACCAGCGGTGCGCCGCTGAGCTGCGCCGAGACCGCAAGCGGGGCAAAATCAGCCCACCCCAGACCCGGGTAGCCATCAACCACCGGGTGTGCGAGGGGTGCGGCCACTGCGCCGAAGTCTCCAACTGCCTGTCGGTGCAGCCCTTCGACACCCCGTTCGGCCGCAAGACCACCATCGACCAGGACAGCTGCAACATCGACCTCTCGTGCTTGGAGGGCGACTGCCCGGCATTTGTAACCATCACCCGGCCGAAGCGCGCTCGCAGAAAGCGGGCCTCCACCCCGGCCGATCTCCCGGTGCCGGCCACGCCTATCCCTGCCCCGCCGGAGTCGGCCGGCGCCGACGTGAACATCCACATCACCGGCATCGGCGGGACCGGGGTGGTGACCACCGCCCAACTCATCGGCACCGCCGCCATGCTGGACGGGTCTAACGTGCAGGGGCTAGACCAGATCGGCCTGTCGCAAAAGGCCGGCCCGGTGGTCAGCGATCTGCGCATCACCCGCCGCGGCCGCTCGGGCAGCAACCGGCTGGGCGACCGCCAAGCCGACCTGCTGCTGGCCTTCGACCTGCTGGTGGCGTCGTCGGCCACCGGGCTGGACGCGTCCGACTCTGCCCGCACCGCGGTGGTGGGCTCGCTCGACGTTGTGCCCCCCGGCGCCAAGACCGCCCACCCCGAAATCGACATGCCCACCGCTGATGAGCTGTTGGAGCGGGTGCGGGCTGAGACTCGAGCCGACGCCCAGTTCTGGGCCAGCGCATCCGACTTGGCCCAGATGCTGGTGGGCGATGCGGTGGGGGCCAATGTGCTTGTGGTGGGCATGGCCGTGCAGACCGGGCTGCTGCCGGTGACGCCCGAGGCGCTGGAAACCGCCATCGAGCTCAACGGAGTGGCCGTAGAGATGAACACCGCCGCGTTCCAATGGGGCCGCTGGTGGGCGGCCGACCAACAGATGGTGCAAGCCACCGCCACTAGTCAGCCGGTGTCAGTGCCCAAGGATGCCCGGACGCTGGAAAGCAACCACCGAAGCGTGCTGAGCCAAGAGCTGAGCGACCGCATCGTCGACTTGGCCGACGGCGACACCGTGCTGGCCGCCGCCCTGGAGCTTTTCTCCGCCGAGTTGGTGCGATTCCAAAACCGGGCATTGGCGGCCCGCTATCTCCAGGCAGTGGCCGAGTTCGCCGCCATCGAGCGTCAGGCGAACCCCGGTTCTGTGGCGCTGACCGCGGCAGTGGCCGCGGGATTGTTCAAGCTCACCGCCTACAAAGACGAGTACGAGGTGGCCCGCCTGCTACTCGACCCTGACGGCCACGCTCCGGCGGTTGCCGTCGCGCAACCCGGCGACCGACTGGCCTGGCGGCTACACCCCCCAACCCTGCGGGCCATGGGCCGAAAAGACAAGATCGCCCTGTCAACCGGGCGCTGGCGGCCGCTGATGATGATGCTGGCCAAGGGCAAGCGGCTCCGGGGCACCCCCTTCGACCCCTTCGGCCGGGCCAAAGTCCGCCAACAAGAGCGCCGCCTCCCGGCCGAATACCTCACCGCGCTGCGCCAAGCGGTGCAAGGCGCCACCACCCCTGAGGGCCTGCAAGCCGCCCAGGCCATAGCCGAGGCCGCCGATCTGGTGCGCGGTTACGAAGACATCAAGCTAAGCAACATCGAGCGCTTCCGGGCTGCGATCAGCCGATAGCCGGTAAGACAGCTCAGATCTGGGCTTCGCGGGGGTCCCAGCGCTCGCGGGCCTTGTCACCCACCCGATTGAGGGCGAACACGGTCATGAACATCACAATGCCGGGCACAAACACCAGGTGGGGATGGTCTTGGTAACTCTCCTGGCCTGCTTCGATCATGTTGCCCCAGGTGGGTTCAGGCGGCTGAATGCCCACCCCGAGGAAGCTGAGCGAGGCCTCGGCCACGATCAGCACCGCGGTCACCAAAAAGGCATACGACACCATGGGCAGGGCCACGTTGGGCATCAGCTCCCGGAAAATGACGCGCCGGTCCCCCGATCCCATGGCCTTAGCGGCCAAGACGAACTCACGCTGCGCGAAGGTCAGCGTGTTGGCCCGAGCCAATCGAATGTAGGTGGGGATGCCCAGAAGCGACAGTTCCAGCGCCATGGTCCATTGATTCTGGGTGAACACCGTGGCCATGGCCACCAGCAGGATCAGTGGGGGGAACGCCAGCATGGAGTCGGCCAGAATCCCTACCCCGGTGTCCAGCGACCCCCGGAAATAGCCCGCGGTGATCCCAATAACCCCGCCGATCAACAAGCCGATGGCCACCGCCCCCAAGCTGATGATCAGCGAGGTGCGGGCACCCCACATGACCCCTCCGAGCATGTCGAGGGCCTGGATGTTTGTGCCCAGGGGATGATCAGAGAAGAGGTCGGGGCGAAGCCTCGGCGTCTCAGCTAGCGCATTCTTCACCAATTTCGACTCGGGAAGCGGCAGCCAGGCCACGGTTATGGCCGAGAGTCCAACCAATGTCAGCCAAAATCCCGACAACCAAGCCGAGATGTCGAAGCTCGATCCCCAGCGCCTCTGGCATAGAGCGTCGAGGCCGAAGTATCCACCCACGATGCCGACCAGCACCAACGTGACCCTGATCTCCGCGGTCACATCGTTGAGCACCATGGTGCCCACGAAGATCGCGGCAATGCCGATGGGCAGCAGCGGCCAGTACCAGATTGACCGAGGCTCGGCGCTGCGAGCTCGGACCTCTGGCTCGCCTTGGGCGATCGTGCCTAACGCCGCGTCAGACACGGCCCCGCCTGATTCTCGGGTCGAGGTACTGGTAGGAGATGTCGATGATGGCGTTCAGAAGCACATAGCCCACCGCCAGCACCAGCACGCCGCCTTGAACGATGGTGTAGTTCTTGGGGATCACCCCGGTGCCCACGATCAGCTTGCCCAGCCCCTCCAAGCCGAAGATGGTCTCTATGATGACCGTGCCGCCTATAAGGCGGCCCAGCGTGATGCCGGCCACGGTGATGAGAGAGAACGACGACGGCCGCAAAGCGTCGCGGAACAGGATCCGCCAAGTGGGCATGCCCTTGGCCCGCGACGACAGCACGAACTGTTCTTGAAGGGTGGACAGCATGTCGGCTCGCAATAGGCGGGTGAACACGGCTATCTCACTCAAGGCCAGGGCCAGCGCCGGCAGGAATAACGACCGCAACTGCTCGCGCCAGTTGTCGTCGTAGCGATGGGAGGCCGTCCGAGGGAAGTCGGGCCATTGGACGAATACCCAGAAAAGGAGGCCGGCGACCACAAACGTGGCGATGGCATATCCCAACCACCCCGACACGTCGGCTCGGTCTTCGGCCAATCGGCTGATGGCCAGATAGAGCAGCCGCAAGACGATGAGCCCAACCCCGATCACCCACAGCCAACGGGGTATGGACTCCCGGAACACGAAGAAGAAAATGAACAGCAAGCCGGCCAGAAACGTCGGCACCGAGATAAAGCCGAACATGGTGCCGCTCACCATTCGATCTACCCGAGTTCCGGCCGCCTGAGCCGACCAAACCCCCAAGAAGATGGCGATGGTGAACGACATGCCCAACGCCATGGCCGACAAGCGCAGCGTGGGTCCGACGCTGCGCTGGAGCAGGTCGGAAACCGGCTCGTTAGGGGCACGCAACGACAGACCCAAGTCGCCGGTCAGCGCACCGGTCAACCAGTCCACGTAGCGGTCGGTTATCGGCTTGTCCAGGCCCAGCGACTTTCTGACCGCCTCCAAATCCTCAATCGTGGCATCAGTGCCCAGCATGTTGGCGGCCGGGTCGCCGGGAATCAGGTCGATAAGGAAGAACGTGGCCAGGGAAACGAGGAAGAGCACCGGCACGAGCCTGACCAGCTTCAAGCCGATCACTCGTAGCACGGTGCTCTTCCTCCCCTAGAGCCCTATTGACTCCAAGTAGTCGTTGTTCGAGTTAGTTCTCGATGTATGCGTTGGCGAACAGGAAGATGGTGGCGCCTGCACGCTGGACGCCCTTGATGTTCGGTGCGAGCGCCAGGCCCTCTTCGGTAACCGAATAGACCATGGCCGGCAGTTGCTCTGACCACACGCACTGCACTCCTGTCAATGCGGCCCGCTGAGCGTCCACATCCGCTGCTCCGTACAGCTCTCCCAGTGCGGCGTCCATGTCCGGGTGGGCGAATGCCATCCGGTTCGACCGGCTGGTTGAGAGGAGGTTGTCGTTGAGAGACGCAACCCATGTGGCGCCATCGGCATTGAAGCCCCATCCGGCCATCTCATAGTCGGCCTGGATGATGACTCGGGGAATCAACACGGTGGTGACTGGGCCGAGGTCAACTTCTATGTCGAATCCGGCGGCCTCCAGCATTCCCTCAACCGCCTGGGCGATCTCGGGGCCGGGATCGGTGTCTGCATGCACCAGCAACATGGAGCCATCCCAGCCAGTGTCAGCCTTCACCTCATCCACCAGCGCCTGCGCGGCATCCGGGTCGTAGGCCGGCGCCTGATCGGCGCACTC
>JAPPKI010000347.1 GCA_028820035.1 bacterium
GCCCTGCGGCAAGTGCCAGTCGTGCCTAGACATCGCCAACAATGCTTCTTACGACCTCATCGAGCTCGACGCCGCTTCCAACAACAAGGTGGACGACGTCCGCGACCTCATTTCCCGAGTAGCGATGGGCTCTCCCGGCCAGGCCAAGGTGTATGTGCTGGACGAAGTCCACATGCTCACTCCTGGAGCGGAGAACGCCCTGCTGAAGACACTCGAGGAGCCCCCCGACCATGTGGTATTCGTGCTATGTACCACCGAGCCCCACAAGGTGGTGCCTACCATCCGCAGTCGCACTCAGCACTTGGAGTTCAACCTCATCGACGGCGACGTGCTGGCCGACCACGCCCGCTGGGTGGTGGAGCAGGCCGGGCTGGAAGTGGACAACGACGCCATCAACCACGCCGTCCACCGGGGGGCTGGGTCGGCTCGCGACACTCTGTCGGCCCTCGATCAGATCGTGGCTGCCGGTGGTGTCGCTGATCGGCTCGACGCGGTGGACGCCATCGTGGAGGCGCTAGCCGGTCAAGACTACGGCCCTGCATTTGTCGCGGTACATGAGACCCTGCGGTCGGGCCGGGAGCCCCGGATCATCGGCGAGGCCCTCCTCGATCGATTGCGGAATGCCTTCTTGAGCAAAATGGGCGCCGACTTGAGCCACCTCACCGATGCCCAGCAGGAAAGCGCCCGGGCCACCGCCGCGCAGATTCCCCCGGCCGGACTCACCCGTGCCCTAGAGGTACTGGGGACCGCCCTGGTGGATATGCGTCAAGCTCCCGATCCCCGGGTGGATTTGGAAGTGGCACTGGGACGACTCACCCGCCGAGACCTCGACACCGACATCAGTGCCCTGCTGGAGCGCGTCGAGCGCCTGGAGCGCCACGGTCCTCCCCCGTCCACTTCCTCGACGGGTAGCACCGACCCCGCTCCTGACTCCCCGGACTCCTCGTCCAGCAGCAGCCCGAGCAGCGGACATGAGCGGGCCCGAGCCGCCATTGCCCAGCTCCAGGCCAAACAGACCGTAGATACCGAGCCGCCTTCGGCGGCATCTGCCCCCCAGGATTCCGATTCCGACGTCGCGTCGGCAGCCGATCGAGCCCCGCGCCCAACGCTGGGAGCAGTGCGAGCTGGACGAGCGCCTGCGACTTCACCAAGCAGTCCAGAGGTCGCCGGAGCCACCACGGTCACCGACGATGCCGATGCATCGCTGCCCACTCGAGAAGAGATGGTCATGGCCTGGGCCGACGCCATCCTGGGCAACCTTCCCAACCGGGCCCGGATCCGCTTCCAGGCCGGCCGCTTCATCGCCAACAATCCCCAAAGCGTGGTGTTCGCCCTGTCTGATCAAATCCACCTGGACCGCTGCGAGGAAGTCCGCGAGGCGGTAGACGACGCACTCCGAGAGCACTTCGGACGGCCAGTGCCGCTGCGTCTGACCATCGACGACGACAGCACCGCAACGCCTCCCGACATTCAGCCGACACCGGCGCCTCCCACCCACGATGAAGTCGAGGTCGTCGATCCCGATGAGCTGATCGACGAGGAGACTGCCACCAAAGAGGCCATTTCCAATCTCATGGCGGCATTTCCCGACTCTGAACTCGTCACCTTCGATCCGCCCGCCGCGAGCAGCCAGCAAGGGTAGTCATGGACAGCGCAAGCAGCGTCTATACCGCGCCGGTCCAGGTGCTGATCGACGAGCTGGGCCGCCTGCCGGGCATTGGCCCCAAATCGGCGCAGCGCATCGCCTTCCACTTGCTGAAGGTGTCCGAGCAAGATGCGCTGAGGCTGGCCGACGCCATCAAGGAGGCCAAGGCCCGAATTCAGTTCTGCCAGCGGTGCTTCAACATCAGCGAGCATTCCGAATGCGAGCTGTGCGCTGACCATCGCCGCGACACGGCGGTCTTGTGCGTGGTGGAGGAGCCTCGCGACATTGTGGCCCTGGAGAAGACCCGGGAGTTCCGAGGCCGGTACCACGTGCTCGGCGGGGCTATCAACCCCATTGAGGGCATCGGCCCCGACCAACTCCGTGTCAAAGAGCTGCTGGCCCGCATCAACGACGAAAACGTCACCGAGGTCATCTGCTGCACCAACCCCAACATCGAGGGCGAGGCCACTGCTATGTACCTGGCCCGTCTCATCGAACCGCTCGGGGTGGCCGTGACCCGAATCGCCAGCGGCCTCCCCGTGGGCGGTGATCTGGAATACGCCGACGAGCTGACCCTCAGCCGCGCCTTGGAGGGCCGTCAGCGCATCTCAGCGGGCTAAGTCGACCAGTCTGCAAACGCAAGACACCGCCTTAGCGAGTCGGGCGGGGGGCATTGGGAACCGACACGCATAAGGCGGCGCTTGTTTGTTGCAATTACATTACAAAAATGACGAAACGAAGTCAAGTCATCTTGGGTTTGTAACAATCAGACTTCTACTAGGAGCGCGTCCCCTTGGCCGCCGCCGCCGCACAGCGCAGCTGCCCCCAAGCCGCCGCCCCGACGGCGGAGCTCGTGCAACAACGCAAGCACGATGCGGTTTCCACTGGCTCCGATGGGGTGGCCCAAGGCAATGGCCCCGCCGTTCACATTCACCACATCGTCGGAAATCCCCAGGTCGGCCATCGACGCCAGAGCCACCGCGGCGAACGCCTCGTTGATCTCAAACAGGTCCACGTCGCCTAGGTTCCGGTCGGCTGACTTCAGCGCCTGGAAAATGGCCCGCGACGGCTGAGTGAGCAGCGAGGGATCGGGTCCAGCCACCTGGCCGTAGCCCACATAGGTGCCCAGCGGTTCCACGCCGAGTTGCTCAGCCCGCTCCCGGCTGGCCACCACCAGCGCGCTGGCCCCGTCGGAGATCTGTGAGGCGTTGCCCGCAGTGATGTTGCCCGACTCGGCGAACGCCGGGCGCAGTCGGCCCAGCGACTCGGCGGTGGCATCGGTGCGCACCCCTTCATCAGCCGGCACCGTCACTGGATCGCCACGGCGCTGGGGCACTTCAACCGGCACTACCTCGTCGTCGAACCGACCGGCGGCCGCAGCGGCCGCAGCCCGCTGATGCGACTGGGCCGAGAAGGCATCCTGGGGCTCACGGGGCAGTCCGCTCGACGCGGCGTACTTCTCGGTACCTGTCCCCATGGCACAGTGATCGAAAGCGCAGAACAGCCCGTCGTACATCATGGAGTCCACCAGGTCGCCGTCGCCTAGGCGATAGCCCTCACGAGCCTTGGTCAACAGGTAGGGCGCCTTGGTCATCGACTCCATGCCTCCGGCCACCACGATTTCGGCGTCGCCCGCTGTGATCATCTGGTGGGCCAGGTAAACGGTGTTGATACCCGACAGGCACACCTTGTTCACCGTGGTAGCAGGCACCGTCATCGGGATGCCCGCCCCCACCGCTGCCTGTCGAGCCGTGGCCTGACCCTCACCGGCCAACAGCACTTGACCCATGAACACGTAGTCCACCTGCTCGGGGGCCACGCCCGCCCTCTCCAGCGCGGCCCGAATGGCCAGCGCCCCCAGCTCGGTCCCCCGAAACGACCCCAGCCCGCCCGACATCTTTCCGATGGGCGTGCGGGCACCGGCCAAGATCACCGTTTCGCTCATTGCTTCTCCCTTGTCTGTTCGCCTTCGATGCCGAACAGGATACGGTCGCGATGTGCGGGTCCACCTTGTTGACGGGACATATGAGCTGTTCCGCTACCACTTCTCCCCGGGCAACCGCGACGCCGAACGGGGAGCGGCCCGGGGCGTGGTGCACAGCATGCTCCAACTGGTGGACGACGGGGCCACCCACATCGGAATAGCCACCGATCAGGTGATCGAGTCGTTCCGCAACGAACTGTGGCCCGGCTACAAGACCGGCGAAGGGGTACCCCCCGAGCTGATGGCCCAGTTCCCCCTGGTGGAGGAGGCTTTAGCCGCCGCCGGTTTCTGCATCTGGCCCATGGTCCGCCACGAGGCCGACGACGCCATGGGCGCTGCGGCCCGCAAGGCCGCTCTGGCTCCTGAAGTAGAGCAGGTGCTGATCTGCACCCCCGACAAAGACCTGGCCCAATGCGTCACCGCCGACGGGCGCATCGTGCAATACGACCGCCGCCAGCAAAAGCTCATCGACCACCAAGGCGTGGTGGACAAGTTCGGGGTTGTACCCGAGTCGATCCCCGACTACCTGGCCCTGGTGGGAGACACCGCCGACGGCTTCCCCGGCCTGGCCGGCTGGGGCGCCCGCTCCACCGCAACGGTGCTGTCCCACTACATCCATCTGGAGAACATCCCCGACGCTGTCGGCCAATGGGAAGTGAGCGTGCGGGGTTCGGCCAAGCTGGCCGCCACCCTGGCCGAGAACCGGGAGTTGGCCATGCTGTTCCGTCGCATTGCCACCATCGACGACGGTGCCCCGACGTTTCATGGCCTCGACGAATTAGAGTGGGCCGGCCCCACCCCGGAGTTCCCCGAGCTGATGAGCAGATTGAGCGGCGACCATCTAGTTGAGCGAGCCGACGACCTGAAGCGCCGATTGGGAAAGACCTGAAAGGAAAACCAGATATGCGTACTGCAGTCACCGAAATGTTCGACATCGAGTTCCCGATACTGGCCTTTACCCACTGCCGCGATGTGGCCGCCGAGGTCAGCCGAGCCGGTGGATTGGGCGTGCTGGGCGTTGTCGGACACACCGAGGAAGACCTGGAAACCGATCTGGCTTGGATCCAAGAGCAGGTCGGCGACCGCCCCTTCGGCGTCGATCTTGTGGTTCCCGCCCGCTACGAGGGCGTCGAGCAGGGCGGGCTGGACGTCGAGCAAGCCCATTCGCTCATCCCCGATGAGCACCGGCAATTTCTCGACGAGTTGCTCGAGCGCTATGACGTGCCGCCGCTGCCGCCCGACGACAGCTCACCCCGGGACTGGGGACCCGCGGCCCCGCTGTCGGGCCGCCGGGCCGGTCGCCAACTCGAGATCGCCTTGGCCTACCAGCCTGCGCTGGTGGCCAACGCTCTGGGCCCGCCTCCCCCGGAGATGATCGAACAGAGCCATGCCGCCGGCGCCCGGGTCGCCGCCCTGGCCGGCCGGGCCGCCCACGCCGCGCGCCATGTGGCTGTCGGCGTCGACATCATTGTCGCTCAGGGATACGAGGCCGGCGGCCACACCGGAGAGGTGGGTTCGATGGTTCTCATCCCCGAGGTAGTGGACGCGGTAGCCCCTGTGCCGGTGTTGGGCGCTGGGGGTATCGGCCGAGGGCGCCAAATGGCCGCAGCCATGGCACTGGGCGCCCAGGGGGCATGGTGCGGCTCGGTGTGGCTTACCACCGAGGAGGCTGAAACCCACCCCGCGGTCAAGCAGAAGTTCTTGGCTGCCGGATCTTCTGACACTGAGCGGTCCCGCACTATCACCGGCAAGCCAGCCCGGATGCTGCGCTCGGCCTGGACCGAGGAGTGGAACCGGGCCGATACCCCCGACCCTCTCCCCATGCCGCTCCAGATCATCCTGACCGGCGAGCCCCGCCGCCGCATCGACCGGGTGGCCCACCACCCCGGCAGCGGTGCCGAGAAGCTGACCAACTATTTCGTCGGCCAAATCGTGGGTGCCATGAACCAATCCCTCCCCACCCGCCAGGTGGTCTACAACCTCGTCGAGGAGTTCATCGAGGCCGTAGAGGGCCTCACAGCTCAACTCGACGACGGATAAAGCAACTCCAAGGCCTCGTCAATCGAGTCGGCCCGCTGGATGATGTTCGCCTTGTCGGGCTTAATGAACCCAACATCGACAAGCTGTTGGTGAAACGCGGCCAACGGCTCCCAGAAACCGTCCTCATCCAACAGCACCACCGGCTTGTACCGCCCGCCCTCGTGCAGCCCCAGCTGCGTCCAGGTGGCTGCTTCGAACAACTCCTCCTGCGTTCCCAACCCGCCCGGCAGGGCGCAGAACCCGTCCGACAGCGAGTACATGAGCTGTTTGCGCTCGTGCATGTCATTGACAAGGTGAAGCTTGGTCAGCCCCTGATGGGCCACTTCGATTTCATCTAAGAAATTGGGTATGACCCCGATCACCTCGCCGCCTGCGTCCATAGCGGCGTCAGCCATCACCCCCAATAACCCGAGCCCCCCCCCCCCCGACACCCCCACAAAAGCCAGGCCCCCCAACCGCCCCCCCGAAAAAAACCGCAAATGCCCCA
>JAPPKI010000152.1:0-3679 GCA_028820035.1 bacterium
GGGTACGTATGGTTCGCATTCTTGGGAGCGCTGGGGGCAGCTCTTCTGGTGTACAGCGTGGCCTCGGTGGGCCACGGGGGTGTCTCACCGGTCAAGCTGGCCTTGGCCGGGGCGGTTGTGTCGGCCCTCCTGGCGGCATGGACCACGTCGCTTCTGCTATTGGACCAGAACACCCTCGATCAAGCTCGCTTCTGGCTGGCGGGGTCGCTTGCCGGGCGGGGCACCGACGAACTGAGGCTCTTGTTCCCCATCATCGCGGTGGCCCTGGTGGTCGGGTTGTTCATGGGCCGACAGATCAATCTGCTCAGCCTGGGCGACGACGTGGCGGCCGGATTGGGCCAACGCACCGCTCTCGTGCGAACCGGGGCCGGAATCACCGTGGTTCTGCTGGCGGGGTCTGCCGTTGCCATTGCCGGCCCAGTGGCTTTCATCGGCCTGGCCATTCCCCACATGGTCCGGTCCCTCGTCGGTCCCGACTACCGCTGGATCATGCTCTACAGCCTGCTGCTCGGACCGTGCCTGATGCTGGCCGCTGATGTCGTCGGGCGGGTTGTGGTGCGTCCATCCGAACTTCAAGTTGGGATCGTGACCGCCGCGGTCGGTGCGCCGTTTCTCATCTACCTCGTCCGTTTCACGAAGTTGTCCGAGCTGTGAGTCTGGCCATCAACGCCCCCGCCACCGGCACCATGGCCGCGATCGCCGCTGGACTCGTTCTGGTCGGCTTCGCCCTCCGGCTGTCGGAGCTGCTGCCCACCCGACGAGGGGCTATCCGTGCCGGTCCAATAAGCGGCCTCTTCCAATGGCGGGTGGTGTGGCTCACTCTGGGGGCGGTGGCGTCCATCCTGGGCCTCATGGCGGTGGGGCTCATTGTCGGCGACTTCCCAGTGTCAGCCAGAGACGCATTGCGAACCGCCCTTTGGGATCGAGGCGGCGAGTTCGACTTCATCGTGAACACGCTGCGCTTTCCCCGGGTGACCGTGGCCGTGTTGGCCGGTATGTGCTTGGCCACTTCGGGGGCGATCTTCCAAGGCCTCATCAACAACCCGCTGGTCAGCCCCGACATCATCGGCATCAACAACGGCGCCGCGGTTTGTGCCGTATTCATCCTGGCCGTGGGAGGCAACGTCAGCCTCCTTCCCTATGCCGCATTCGTCGGGGCCCTGAGCACCGCCATCGTCATCTACATCCTGGCGTGGAAGCGAGGCGTTTCGGGATCTCGGCTAGTGCTGGTGGGCATAGGCATCAACGCGCTGCTGGCGGCCGTGATCACGTTCATCCAGGTCCGCTATCCCATCGAGCGGGTGGCGGCCGCAGCCCGATGGCAAGCAGGCAGCCTTTTCGGCGCCAACTGGGAAGATGCCCGAACTCTGATCATCGGAATCGCCATCCTCTTGCCGCTGGCTTTCGTCCTCACCCGCCGCCTCCGCATTCTCCAATTGGGAGACGACGCTTCGGCCGCCATGGGAATGAGGGTGGAACGAGAGCGGCTCCTGTTGATCGCCACCGGCTCAGGGCTGGCCGCCATCGCCGTGGCCGTCGTCGGACCGCTGGCCTTTGTCGCCTTAGTGGTTCCCCACTTGGCCCGACTGCTGGCGGGCAACATCACAGGAGGAGTGCTGATCCTCACCGCATTGTTGGGCTCGGTGTTCTTGTTGGGCGCCGACTTGATCGCCCAACGCCTGTTCGCCCCCACCATCCTTCCGGCCGGAGTCGTCACGGCGGCCCTCGGCGGTCCCTATTTCCTGTTCCTACTCGCGAGGTATAACCGTGCCATTTGACGCATCTACTCCCCGACCCACTCTGCTGGCCCAAGACCTGTCGCTCACCTACGGCGGCCCGATGATCGTGGAGAACCTCGGCATCGAAGTCCCCACCGGGGAGATCTCGGTGGTGGTCGGAGCCAACGGCTGCGGCAAGTCAACCCTGTTGCGGGCCTTGGCCCGGCTCCTCAAGCCGGCCACCGGCGCAGTGATTCTCGACGGCCACGACATTCACCGCCAGTCCACCAAAACGGTGGCCAAAAGGCTCGGACTGCTGCCCCAGGCCCCTCGGGCGCCCGACGGTGTGTTGGTGAGCGATCTGGTGCGACGGGGTCGCTATCCCCATCAGCACCTGTTCAACCAGTGGTCGGCGTCTGATGAGGCCGCGGTGAACCTAGCGCTGGAGTTGACCGGCATGGACGAGATGGCCGACTCCTCAGTCGACGAACTTTCAGGCGGACAACGCCAGCGGGCGTGGATCGCCATGGCGTTGGCCCAGGACACCCCGCTGATGCTGCTCGACGAACCCACCACCCACCTTGACATCGCCCACCAGATGGAGGTGCTCGACCTCCTCCAAGAGCTGAACCAGACTGAAGGGCGCACCGTGGTGATGGTGCTGCACGACCTCAACCAAGCCTGCCGCTACGCCTCCAATTTCATCGCCATGGCCGACAAGACCATTGAGGCGGCCGGCCACCCCTCAGAGGTGGTGACCCCAGAGCTGATCGAGAAGGTTTTCGGCATGCCCGTCATCGTGATCGACGACCCGGTAGCCGGAACGCCGTTGTGCATTCCGATGGCCCGGTCAGGTCAAAAGGAGCGGGCCACCGCCTCCGTGTGAACATCTCGACGAAGACGCTCAATCTGGATACTGGCCGATCGCCGCTGTCAGCTTAAGCGGGGCGCCAGGCGAGGAGGGTGAAGGGGCCTTCGTCGTCGGTGTGGTCTTCGAAGGCCACTTCGATGGGCTGGCCGGGGGCGGGTTCGGCGTCGCCTTGCCAGGTAGCGGGCAGGCAGAGGTCGTCCTGTTCGTCGAGGCGGCCCAGCACCACGGTGTAGGGGGAAGCGAACCCAGGGAGGAATGCGTGGTGGTTCACCACCCAGCTCTCCACGGTGGCCCGGTCCGACAGCGGCGTCCACGTGTACTCGAAAGAGGCGCAGCGTCCGCACATGGCCCGGGGCGGCCACCGCCATGCCCCACAAGCGTCGCAGCGCTGCAATTCGAAGCGGTGCTGGTTGACGCGCTCCCACCACGGAGCTGAATCCCGCTCGGGATAGGGGCGGGGCTTGGGGGCCTGGTCGGCCGGACGGTCAACGGCGGTCATCGTTCCCAGACTGCCACAGTCCCGCCCTAGAGTGGGCCGAGTCCCGCCATTATCGCTGGACACCGAAAGACCCAGAACTGACCAGTTGCCCTGAGATGACGGCAGAGCCATGACAGTAGAGCGAACAGTGGCCTATCGGCGGGCATCTCGGACGCTGATGGCCTCGGTGATCCCCACCTCCGCGGCGATGGCCTCGGGATTCGCGGCCGCCGCGGTATTGGCCAAAGAGATCACCGGCAGCGAGACGCTGGCCACCGTGGCCGCCGCCATGATGCAAGTGGGCAGCGTCTCGGCGACGGTGCCCCTGGCTCGCCGAATGGCCCGACTCGGTCGGCGCCGAGGTCTGGTCGCGGGGTGGTCTATTGGCACAGCGGGGGCCACCCTCGCCTTCTTGGCCGCGGTAGCCGACATCTATCCGTTGCTAATCGTGGGCATTTTCGGCATCGGTGCGGGCAACGCCACCAATTTGGCGGCCCGATTCGCGTCTGCCGACTTGGCCTCTGACGACCGTAAAGCCCGGGCAATCGGGATGCTGGTGTGGGCCACAACCTTTGGGGCGGCACTGGGGCCGACAATCGCGCTGGACCAGGC
>JAPPKI010000152.1:3689-6143 GCA_028820035.1 bacterium
TCGCCCAGTACATCGGTCTTCCTGAATTGTCCGGCCCCTACCTGCTCGGCATGATTCTCTTCGTCATCGGGCTCACGGTCACCCACACATGGCTGCGCCCCGACCCACTGGAAGTGCTGGGCACGATCGGCGAAGCTGCCGCGCGACCGTCATCACTGCGCGTGGTGGGACGTCGAATCGCGGCTTCGCCCGCCGCCCGACTGGCGGTGATCGCGATGCTCACCGGCCAGGCAGTGATGGTGGGGATCATGACCATAACCCCGCTGCACATGGACAATGGCGACCACGAATTCAGAGTGATCGGCTGGGTGATCTCCGTACACGTCATCGGGATGTTCGCTTTCTCGCCCATTGTGGGTTGGCTCGTCGACCGCATCGGCCCCTATCTCATGGTTGGACTGGGCGGGGTGATCCTGTGCATCGGCGCGGAGACCGCGGCCCACAACAGCGCCGAGGACAGCGCCGGAATGTTCGCCGGCCTCCTGCTAGTGGGTTTGGGCTGGAGTTTCGGGCTGATCGCGGGGAGCGCGCTGCTCACATCGGCGTTCCCGGTGGCCCAGCGGGTGGAAATGCAGGGAGGTGCAGACCTGTTGATGACCGGTGGCGGGGCGGTCGCCGGTTTGTCCTCGGGGGTGATCATGGAACACTTCGGCTTTCACTCGCTGAGCCACTACGCCGGGCTAGCCGCCTTGCTGTTGGTGGCTGCTGCGGCGGCCGCCTGGTACAACGCCCGGCAGGAGCGAGCCGAGCCAGTTCCCACTGGGTAGCCGACGCCTTCGCCAGCATTCAGTCAGATATCGCGGCGCAGGATAATGGCCGAGGAATTGCCGGCCACATAGCCGGGCTGGCCGGTGGACAGGGCCACCTCGGCATTGGGTACCTGGAACCGCTCGGCCGTACCCCTCACTTGGCGGATGGCCTCATGCAGGTTGTTGAGGCCGTGCACATATCCCTCCGACAAGAACCCTCCGTGGGTGTTCACTGGGATCCGTCCTCCGGGGGCGGTTCCGCCCTCGGCTATGAATGCAGCCGCCTCCCCCTTGGGGGCAAACCCGTAGTCCTCAACTTGAACCAACACGAGGTGGGTGAAGGCGTCGTACAGGGAGGCGTATTGAACATCGTCGGGGCCGACCCCGGCCATCTCGTACAACCGACGAGCCATTTTCGCCGCGACGGAGGTGGTCCAGTCGGCCTGCACCCGGTTGCTGTGCATCATGTGGCCTCCGCCCCAGGTCATCCCCGAGATCAATACCGGGGTTTGGCGCAGGTCGCGGGCCCGCTCGGCGGTGGTGATCACCACCGCGGCGGCCGCGTCGGTCTCCAAACAGCAGTCGAACAGCCGGAATGGCTCCACGATCCAGCGGGAGGCCAGATAGTCGTCCATGGTCATGGGAGCCCGCATCATGGCCCGCTCGTTGTGGATGGCGTTGGCCCGCTGTTGCACGGCGATGCGCCCCAAGTCTTCAGAAGTAGTGCCCCACTGGCTCATGTGGGAGCGGGCAAACATGGCATACCACTGCGGCGGTGTCACCCAGCCAATGGGGTGCTGGTACTGGGTCTCCACGATGGCCGGTGGCGGTCGTCCGGTGCCGCCCATGCGGTGCTCGGATCGGGCGTTTATCGACCGCCACACCACGATGTGTCGGGCGTGGCCCAAGGCCGCGGCGTTGGCGGCGTGGCCCACCACCGAGTGCGACGTGGAGCCGCCGCCGAACTGGTCGCAGTACCACGACAGGTCGTCCACTCCCAGGCACTGGGCCACGATGGAAGCGGTGATGGAGTCCTGCACCTGGTGGCAGGCCACCCCGTCGATGTCCTCCCGACGCAGCCCGGCGTCGTCGATGGCGGCCATGATGGCCCGCAACGCCAGTGTGAGGGTGCTCACCCCCGAGTTCTTGGACAGCTCGGTGATGCCGATACCCGCAATGGCGGCCTTGTCGCGGAAGGGGTGCTTGCTCACTGTGACGACACTAGAGCGCAACGGCTATCTTCGGGCGGCGTGAACGACTATCCCATCCACGTTGGCAGCATGCTCTTCACCCTGGTGGACCCGAATCCGGGCCACGAGAAGGAGTACAACCGCTGGTACGAGCGGGACCACTTCTATGCCGGGTGCATGATCGGACCCTGGATGTTCGCCGGTTCCCGCTGGGTGGCCCCCCGGGCGCTCAAGGATCTGCGCATCACCGACGGCAGCGGTGAAGTGTCACAGGCCGGCCAGGGCTCGTTTTTGGCGGTGTACTGGGTGCTCGACGGCCACGACGAGGAGCACTGGGAGTGGGCCGGCGAGCAGGTGCACTGGCTGTACACCAACGATCGGGGGTTCGCCGAGCGCACCCACCGCCACACCATCTTGGCCGACGTGGGCTGGGCCGCCTACCGCGATGACGACCCGGTGCCCCTCGAGCTGGCCCTCGACCACGGCTACGCCGGTATCGGGGTGGTGGCCATGGA
>JAPPKI010000125.1 GCA_028820035.1 bacterium
CGACCCGGTGGTCAATTACGAGACCGCGGCCGAATCCGACGACCTCGTCCATACCGAGTTGGGCAGCAACCTGGCCCACGACCTGCCCGTGCCCAACCCGGCCCAGCAGGAGGCCTTCGAAAACGCGGCCCACATCATCACCGAAACCTGGCACCAGCACCGCCAAACCAACGTCCCCATGGAAACCCGGGGCATCGTGGCCTCCTGGCAGCCCCACGCCGGGGTGATGGAGGTGTGGGCCTCCACCCAGAGCCCTCACGAGATGCAGCTTGTGGGCGCCCGGGTGCTGGGCATCGGCGAGCACAAGATCGTGGTCCACTTTGGCGATGTGGGCGGCGGATTCGGCCAGAAGATGTTCTTGGGCCGCGAAGACATGGCGGTGTTGGTGGCCGCCAAGCTCCTGGCCAGCCCGGTGAAGTGGATCGAGGACCGGCGGGAGAACCTTTTGGCCTCCAACCACGCCCGCATCGAGCAGATGACGGTCACCATGGCGGTGGACGAGAACGGCAATTTCTTGGCCGCCGACTTAGACCAACTGGAAGACGACGGCGCCTATCCCTTGGGCGGCCCGGCCACTCCCGGCGCCATGGCCACCATGCTCTATCCCGGCCCGTATCGGATGGGACCGGTGAGCTGGCGGGCCCGCACGGTCTACACCAACACCTGTGGCCGGGGGGCCTATCGAGGCCCGTGGCAGATGGAGAGCGTGGCCCGAGAGCAGATGATCGACCGGGTGGCCCGGGAGATCGGCATGGACCCCCTTGAGCTGCGCCGCCAAAACGTGCTGAAGCCCGAAGACCTGCCCTATCAGGTGTCCACCGGGCTGTTCTTCGAGACCACCATTTCCCCGGAGCAGACCCTGGAGCAGGCCGCCGAGATGATCGGATACGACGATTTCCGGGCCGAGCAGGCCAAGGCCCGCACCGAAGGCCGCTATCTGGGCCTGGGCATGGCCTTGTACATAGAGCCCACGTCGATGGGCATGGGGCCGCTGGGCACCGAGTCGGCCATGTTGCGAGTAGAAGTAGACGGTCACGTCAACGTGTTCATGGGTACTGGCTCGCACGGCCAGAGCCTGGAGACCACCATCGCCCAGTTGGTGGCCGACGAGCTCGGGGTTCGCCCCGAAGACGTCACCCTGCACCAGGGCCACGGCTCCGGCTACGGGTTCGGCACCGGCGGCAGCCGCTCGGCGGTCATCGCCGGCAGCGCGGCCCGGGCCGCGGCCTCGGGCGTGCGAGACAAGGTGGTGGCTATCGCCGCCCACCTGATGGAGGCCTCGGCCGACGACCTGGAGGTGGCCGACGGGGTGATCTCGGTCAAGGGCACACCGGCGGCGTCGATGACGATGGCCCAGGTGGCGGCCACCGCCTACCAGAACTCCGATGCGCTGCCCCCCGGCACCGAGGCTGGCCTCGAGCACACCGCCCGCTACAAGGCACCGCCCTCCACCCACTCCAACGCCTGCCACATCTGCACCTGCGAGCTCGATCCGGGCACCGGCAAGATCACGCTTTTGCGCTACGTGGTGAGCGAGGACTGCGGGGTGCTGATCAACCCGATGGTGGTCGACGGCCAGATCGCCGGAGGAGTGGTGCAGGGCATCGGCGGGGTGCTGTATGAGCACTGCGTGTACGACGAGAGCGGCAATCCGCTGGCGTCCACCTTCCTCGACTACCTGGTGCCCACCGCGGCCGAAGTCCCCGAGCTGGAATGCGGCCACGTGGTGGTGCCCTCCGACACCCCCGGCGGGCACAAGGGAACCGGAGAAGGCGGGGCCATCGGAGCGCCCCCCGCCGTGTTCAACGCGGTGGCCGACGCCCTGGCCCCCTTTGGGGTGTATCCCAACCGCCAGCCCCTCGATCCCAACGCGGTGCTGAGCCTGATCGCCTCGGCTTCCGATTCCTAGGAGTGTCCAACCAATGAGGTTCGCCCTGTTCTATGAGATCCCCGTGCCCCGCCCGTGGGACGAAGACAGCGAGCGCCGCGCCTACGCCGAGGTGCTGGAGCAGGCCATCCTGGCCGACAAGCTTGGCTTCGACAGTGTATGGACGGTGGAGCACCACTTCTTGGAGGAGTACTCCCACTGCTCCAATCCCGAGGTGCTCTACGGCGCCATCGCGGCCCGCACCGAGAACATCCGCATCGGCTACGGGGTGCGGCTCGCTCCCCAGCCCTACAACCATCCGGTGCGCTCTGCTGAATCGGCCGCCACCCTGGATGTGATCAGCGGCGGCCGAGTGGAGTTTGGCACCGGCCGCTCCAACAGCCGGGCCGAGCTGGAGGGCTTCGGCATCGACCCCAACGAGACCCGGGCCATGTGGACCGAGGCCGTGGAGCACATCGCCGGCTGCTGGATGAACGATGAGCACAGCTTCGAGGGCGAGTACTGGTCGATGCCCCGGCGCCGGGTGATCCCCAAGCCCCTCCAGAAGCCGTGCCCGCCCATGTGGGCTGCGGCGGGCAGCGACGAAACCCACCACATCGTGGGCTCCATGGGCATGGGGCTGCTGTCGTTCAGCGTGTTCGTGCCCATGCCCGATCTGAAGAACAAGATCGACATCTACCGCAGTGCCATCGCCCACTGCGCCAACCCGGTGGGCGGGCGCATCAACAACCGGGTGGCCAGCTTCACCATGGTGCACTGCGCGCCCACCACCGAAGAGGCCTACGAGGTAGGGCGCCAGTCGTTCGAGTGGTACCCCATCGCCGGATTGCAGCTCTCGGCCTCGATGCCCGCCTGGCAGGCCGACCGCAACCTGGAGTTCAACGACTTCCAATACCTCGGCGCGATCACCGAATTGCTCGACAGCGGCATGGCCGAGCAGGCCATGAACCTGGAGGGGCTGGTGGATATGGGCACCGCGCTGATCGGCGACCCCGACCAGGTGATCCGCCTGGCCAAGGGCTATGAGGAGATCGGCACCGACCTGCTGTTCTGCGCGGTGCAGCCCTACAACATCCCCCACGACAAAGTCATGGCCTCCATCGAGCTCCTCGGCCGCCACGTTTTGCCGGCGTTCGACCATTAGCTCTTCGCCACCCGCCTCGGGACCGGGAACCGCCGGTGCCCCTACGTCCAAGGCCGGAACGGGCCTGGGGATGTGGGCGGCGGCCACCGGCATCTTCTTGTTCAGCTGGGGCCCGGTCTTCGTCCGCGACAACGACTTCGGAGCCCTGCCGTTCGCCTTCTGGCGGCTGATTGGAGCGGCAGCCTGGGCGGTGGCCGCCCTCCACCTGCGGGGAGGCCGTCTCGACCGCCGGGTGCTGCGCCACTCGTTGGCCGGCGGACTTGTCTTCACCGTCAACGGGGCCACGTTCTTCACCGCCATCAAGACCACTTCGGTGGCCAACGCCATGGTTATCGGCGCAACCGCCCCCGTCTTCTTGCTGTGGGCGGCCAGCCGGATCTTCAAGGAGCGGATCAGCACCCGAGTGATCGTGGCCACTCCGGTGGCCATCGCCGGGATGGTGATGATGCTGCTGGGTCGCTCGGATAGCAGCGGAGGCGGATCGCTGACCGGAGATGTGCTGGCGGTGGTAGCGGTGCTCGCCTTCGCCGGCTACCTGGTGGCTTCCCGCATCGCCCGCAATCACTTGACCGCGCTGGAATACCAGGCGGGCTGGTCCACCATCGCCGCCGCCCTCATGCTGCCGATCGCGCTGTTGTCGTTTGACCCCCTGGTGATAAGCGACGCCTGGAGCTGGGGAGTGGCCGCCACCATGGCGGTGACTGCCGGACTAGCCCACCTGATGGTCAACTACAGCCACCGGTTCGTGTCGTTGCGCACCATCTCGCTGTTGAACATGACAGCCCCGGGCCTGGCCGTGATGTGGGCCTGGTTCTTGTTCGACGAGCAGCTCGGCGGATTGCAATGGTTGGGGGTCCCCCTGGTGGCGATTTCGGTGCTCGCCGTCGTATTGGATGAGTGAGCCAGCTTGTGGGCAGGGTAAAATCACAGGCTGATCCGGGGTAGCTCAACCGGCAGAGCAAGCGGCTGTTAACCGCTAGGTTGTGAGTTCGAGTCTCACCCCCGGAGCCAAACCAGTACCAGTGCGGGAGGTCGGCCCAATAGGCTGTCGGCGGGCCCGTAGCTCAGTGGTCAGAGCAGGCGACTCATAATCGCTCGGTCGCGGGTTCGATCCCCGCCGGGCCCACTTCTTCTTCCTCGGCGTCCTCTTCCTGCCAGCGGCGGGTGAGCCAGCCCAGGCGGTGGGCCACGTACAGCCCGATCATGGCCAGCGCAACGCCCACGAAGCCGTCGATCACCCAGTGGTTGCCAGTGAGCACCACCGCCACCGCCATCAGCAGCGGCGAGGCCACTGCGAAGATCCGCACCGGGATTGACCGCACAGTGCGGAACAGCACCACGCAGGCCAGCACGTTCCATCCCACATGGAAACTGGGCAAAGCGGCGTACTTGTTCACCACCGACGGAGGCTGGAGGTACTTGTATGAGGTGGACAACTCGGTGACCGTGTCGGTGAACCCGTCGAAGAAGCGGGGTGGGGCTACCGGGAAGAAGGCGAAGAACACCAGGCCCAGCGCGCCGGAGATGATCATGGCATTGCGCATCAGGGTGTAGCGGCGCCGGTTGTAGTGGTACAGCACCAGCAGCGCTCCGATGATCACCGGCCAGTGGAGCCAGATGTACACCCAGTTGAAGAATGTCACCGCCCAGTGGTAGTCGAGGATTGCACTCTGCGACCAAGCCTCGAAGTCCAGGCCCAGGGTGGACTCGAAGGTCAGCAGGTCGTAGGCGTTCTTGAATGCCGCAACCTCGGCCCCTTTGGTGATCATCCGCACCCCGAAGTAGATGAGCGCGGCCACTGTCACAATCAGTACTTGACCAGGGAAATTGCGCCAGCTCCGCGCGTTGCCGGCGATTTCCGGCGCGACGATGATCTTGAGCTTACGAACCATGGCACCTTAATGTTACCGATTCGTTACCGAGATTTTCCACCGGTTCACTCGATGGGTTCCATCGCTGCCGGCAGAAGCGTGAGTGCCCTGAGATACGCCTAGACTTCACCCAGCCAGGCAGGGGCCCGGTCGAGCAGGAACTCACTGATCTCCGTCACCTTGGGCATCACGCCGCCCAGGCACTCCTGGCCGGTGAACATGCCGCTGATCGACACCTCCACCCGGGCGGTAATGGAGATGCTCCGCTCCGGGGCGTCGGTGACCGCGGCGTAGGCGTCGATGGCCGACACGTCCAGAGGCAGCTCTATGCCGCCGATGCCGGCCAGGTCGGTGGCCAACAGCAGCAGGTCGGGGCCGTCGGGCAGCGGGGGCAGGCTCCACGACACCACCATGGGCAGCTTGAAGTCCTCGGTGGGCTCCACCCCCTCGGGCAGCTCCATCACATGGTCCTCGAAGCCCAGCATCACCCGGGGGTCCACCTCCAGCGTGATGTGTACATCGAGCGGGCCACCGCAGGCCGCCGCGGGGTGCAGATCCACCTCCCAGGCCTGGCGCATGGAGTAGGTCTCCACGAAATGGCGATCATCGTGGACGTGGAAGCCGTGATCGGCGGCGTGGTCCTTGAGATCGGCGATGAAGGTGGCGATATCGACGACAGCCAAGAGTCCCACACTGCCACGAAATTGACCGTGCTGGCTATCCGATAGCGGTTAGTTTCACCCCGGTGGACAGCGACCGGATTCTGACCGTCTTCGATCGGGCCGCAGCCCGAGTGGCCGAGGCAGTGGCCCGGATCGACGGTGGCCAGCTCACCGGGAACCGAGAAGGCCAGTACAGCTTCGACGTGGCCGCCGATGAAGCGGCCCGAGAGGTGCTGGCCGAGGCTGGCTTCGGGGTGTACAGCGAGGAATCGGGATCGCACGACGCCGATCGGGAGCTCGTGGTGGTGCTCGACCCCGTGGACGGCTCCACCAACGCGGCCCGCGGCCTGCCGTGGTACTCCACCAGCTTTTGCGCGGTCGACTCCGAGGGGATGCTGGCCGCGCTGGTGCTCAATCTGGTGAACAACAAGGCCTACCGCGCCGTTCGAGGCCGAGGGGCCACCGTCAATAGCCGCACGCTAGCTCCCCTCACCGAAGGCGAACCCCGCCGGGGATCGGGGCCCTCGGGACAGCGGTCGCTGGGAG
>JAPPKI010000498.1 GCA_028820035.1 bacterium
TGACGGGCAGCCAGCCGAGCCTTTTGGGCCTGGACGCACTTGGCCATGATCTTTCGGGCATCGGCAGGGTTCTCCTCCAGCCACTCGGCCAACTTCTCATTGGTCGCCCGCTCAACCAGCGAGCGGATGGACGCGTTGCCCAATTTGGCCTTGGTCTGCCCCTCGAACTGCGGCTCTCGCAGCCTTACGCTCACAATGGCCGTCAGGCCCTCGCGGATGTCCTCACCGGCCAAATTGTCGTCCTTCTCCTTCAGGTGCCCTTTCGCCCGGCAATAGTCGTTGACCACCCTGGTGAGCCCTTTGCGGAAACCCTCCTCGTGCATCCCCCCCTCCACGGTGTTGATTCCGTTGGCAAAAGAGTGCAAGCCGTCGGTGTTGTACCCGGTGTTCCACTGGAAAGCCACCTCCACCTCATCGCCCATCTCCTGTTGGGCGAAAAACCCGACATCGTCGAACAGCGCGTCCTTGGAGCTGTTCACCTCTCGGACAAAATCACTGATGCCATCCTGATAGCAGTACGCCGTCCAGTCGAGGCCCCCTGTTCCGTCCGGCCGCAGATCTCGGAACTTGATCTCCAGATTGCGATTCAAAAACGCCATCATCTGGAGTCGCTCCATCAGCCCCTGGGCCCGGAAGCGCACATCGTCGAAGATGTTCTCGTCGGGCCAGAACCGCACAGTCGTGCCGGTGTAGCCGTCGGGGCTGTCTCCGGCTATCCGCAGATCCTCGGCGACCTCTCCGCCGTTGGCAAACGACATGGTGTGGCGCCGGCCATCCCGGTCGATTTCCACTTCCAGCCTGCTCGACAGAGCATTAACCACCGATACCCCAACCCCGTGCAGGCCACCGGAGACCTTGTAGCCGTTACCGCCGAATTTTCCACCGGCGTGCAGAAGTGTCAGCACGACGGCCACCGCGGACATCTCAGGATGCTGTGGATGGGGATCCACGGGAATGCCGCGGCCGTTGTCTCCCACCTCGCACCCGCCATCGGCCAGGAGTGTTACCTCGATGACCGTGCAATAGCCCGCCATGGCCTCGTCCACAGCGTTGTCCACCACCTCATACACCAAGTGGTGCAAGCCGGTAACCGAAGTCGACCCGATGTACATGCCGGGCCGCGTGCGGACGGCATCAAGGCCCTCCAAAATGGTTATGTCTTCGGCTCTGTAAGTCTCAGACGTGTTGGTCACGAACTGGCTTTTCTGCCCTGCTAGACGGGCCTCGTTTGCGGGAGGGGCAGATGCTCTGACCAACCTGTTCGGCTTGCCATCAGATCGGCTGGAAACGCTGCCCCCGATAACCGAATTCTACCAGTTCCCGATGTCAGATTGACTCACCGGAGACGTGGTAATCGGCTTCCGTCACGAATTACCGAGGGCGCACTCGAACCTTCAAGCTCGTGACGGCTTCTTCTTCCGCCGCCGCGTTGATCCGATCGATCAGCTCTGCGCTGAAGAACCTCATCTCGGTCGCCCATACAGGGTCGTCCACCGCCACGACCAGCTCTTTGTCCACCAGTCGCACCGGTGACGAATGAGCCGCCATCACAGAGCCCACCAACTCGTCCCAAGCGGCGAAGACCCTCTTCAGCACTTGGGGCCGCGGCGCTTTCAGCTGAGATGCCACCTTGTCTAGAGCTTCGCTCAGCTGCCTCGGTCCCGACCGGTTGGGCAAGGGTTCCCACCCCATCGCCCCAGTCTGCCCCATTCCACGGCCGCAACCGTCACGCCTCTCGGATGATTCGACCGTCCGCTACCCGAAATCGAGCGTTGTAGTTGATGCCGGAGGGGAGCGTGCCAGCCGTGGTCAGAAGCGTCTGCTCAGACCGCAGCGCCTCCAAGACCCCCTTTGAGCGCTCCGGGTCCAACTCCGAGAACACGTCGTCCAGCAGCAGCAGGGGAGACTGGCCAGTCACATCTGCCAGCTCCCGGTGTACGGCCAAGCGCAGCGCCAGCGCCAGCGACCGCTGCTCGCCCTGGGAGGCATGAGTGCGAGCCGGCCGTCCGGCAAGAACAACCGACACATCGTCGCGGTGAGGACCCACGGTGCTTGCTCCTCGGCGGAGGTCTTCCCGTCGGACCCGTCCCAAGGCCTCGCCCAGCTCACCCGGTGGCCAAGACGACTCATAAGACAACTTCACGGGTGTCGAATCAACCGCTATCTCTTCATACGCCGCCGCCGCCTTGGGCTCGAGGCTTGCCACCAAATGCCGCCGAGCGCTCGCCAGCTGCTCGCCTGCGTTGGCAAGCTTCTCATCCCACACGTCCAACGTGACCGCCGTCTCCGAGTCAATCCGGCCTCCTGCACGGCGCAGCAGGGCGTTCCGCTGACGCAAGATGCTTTCCACATCGGCCCTGGTCGCATCCAGTCGGGGGTCAATCTGACCAAGTGCATGGTCGACAAATCGACGGCGTTCCCCCGGTCCGCCCTTCACCAGCACCAAGTCATCGGGCACGAAAATGGACACGGGCACCAGCCCCAGCAGCTCCCGGCGGCGCACCCTTTGGCGGTTAACCTGCAACCGACAGCGGCCCGTGGCCCGCAGTGCTGCCTCCAACAGGAGTTCCCGCTGGCCGGCGACGAGTTCGCCCCTCACCACCGCCTCAGAGACGTCTGTGCCGGCTCGGATCAGCGAGTCGACGGCCGTGACTCGAAACGACGACATCGTGGTCAGGTAATAAACAGCCTCCAAGAGATTGCTCTTGCCCTCGCCGTTGGACCCCACGAACAGGCTGGTTCCCGCGGGCAGCTCCAGCTCGAGATGGGAATAGCTGCGAAAATTCGCCAACCAGAGGTGCCGAAGCCGCACATCCCGCTCAGTTGATGCGAACAGGCATGAGCAAGTACAGGAATTGCTCGGTTTCCGGTGTGCGAATCACCGCTGGTTTCAGGGCGTCCACCGTGTTCAGCACGATCTCCTCGCCGGGCGCTGCCTCGGCCCCATCGAGCAGGTATTCGGGATTGAAGGCCACGGTGAGGTCTTCACCCTCAAAGACGGCATCCAACTGCTCGGTCGCCTCGCCGACATCCTGGGTTGTTGCCGACAACTCCAAACCAGCCGTCGACATCTCCATCCGAATCGGGGTTGAATCCTGGGCCATCAGGCGAACTCTGCGTACCGCGTTGATGAAGCCCTCCCTGTTGACAGTGAGGCGGTTGGGCTGGTGAGTGGGAATCAACCCTTGATAGCTGGGAAACTCCCCCTCAATCAGCCTGGTGCTCACCGTTATCGCCCCCAGGCCAAAAGAGGCCTCCCGGTCATTGAACCTCACACTGACCTGCTCCACATCGGTGAGCAGGCGAATCACTTCGTTTAGCGCCCGTGAAGGAACCAAAACAGTTTGGTCGGAACCGAGAACCTCCAATCCGGGCAAGTCGCACAGAGCCAACCGATAGGAATCAGTTGTCACCAGCCGCAGCCCCTCATCCTCTGCTGACAACAGCACACCGGTCAAAACAGGACGGGACTCGTCGGCCGATGCCGCTTTCACCACTTGACGCAAGGCTGTCAGCAAGCCATCTGCTTCAAGCACCACCGGATCACCCTCCAGCGCCTCCACTTGTGGAAAGTCCTCTGCTCCCATCGTCTGCAATGAGAATTTAGAACGGGCTGAATCGATATGGATGCCCTCATCATCCACTGTCACATTCACCGCCCCGGCATCCAGAGAACGAACCACATCGCACGCCAACCGAGAGGTGACCACCGCGGCTCCGTCTCCGGCACCGGACACCGTCAGCCGAACGGCTATGGTCAACTCCCTGTCAGTTGCCGTAAGGGTGAGCTCGTCGCCTTCCAGCGCCAGGTGGACTCCTGAGAGCACAAGGTGAAACCCTCCTCGGGTTCCCGCTGCTCTGCCCGTTACCGTCAGTGCTTCCAAAAGGATGTCTCGCTCGCATCGGAATTTCACAGGTTGCTCACTTTCTTGCCTGTATTAGTTTATATATTTACTGCTAGTAGCAGTAGGCCGGTGGAAATGTGGAAAGATACCATTTTCCCTGGTCAGAGCACATGACTATCCGTCTCTCCTTTCCCCAGGCGGGTGCATTACTCGCTGTGGGCGCCGGTGCCTTGTGGAGGAGTTGGTGGTTGTCCCCAGTCACGGGCAATCTATACCCACGTTGTTCCGATTGCGTTCCCCAGTGTCTGAGTTCAAGCATTCTTGATCTTCTGTATAAGCTGGTTTATCTGATTGAATGTCTCCGGTTGCTCAGCCATTTGCTTGGTGATTTTCTGCACCGCGTGTATCGCTGTGGTGTGGTCGCGACCTCCGAAGACGCGCGCGATGTCCGGATAGCTTAACTCGGTCAATTCCCGAAAGACGTACATGGAAATCTGGCGTGCCTTCACGAGAGGTCGCTGTCGCCGTGGTCCCACGATCTCATCCACACTGAACCTGAACAGCTCCGCAGTCGCGTTCAGGATTCCGTCGGCTGTGACCGGCTGCGGCTCGTGGCGAGTCATGATATCTCGAAGAATGAGTTGAGCGAGTTCAAGGTCAAGAGCTTTGTCATTAAAGCTGGCGTATGCAGTAACTCGAGTGAGGGCTCCTTCTAGTTCTCGAATGTTGTCCTTAATGTTGCTCGCGATAAATGTGAGTACGTCATCTTCCAGAACTACATTCGATTGTTCTGCCTTTTTCCGAAGAATAGCCAACCGTGTTTCAAGATCAGGAGGCTGGATGTCAGTTAATAATCCCATCTTGAATCGACTTGTCATACGGTCTTCGAGTGTAGGTATCGCATCAGGAGATCGATCACTGGTAAGAACAATTTGCTTGTTTACTTCATGAAGCGAGTTGAACGTGTGGAAAAACTCTTCCTGAAGCCCTTCTTTACCTTCAAGAAATTGAATGTCATCTACAAGAAGGACATCTACATCTCGGTAGATTTTCTTAAACTCACTCCGAGTGTTGGTTCTGATTGCATCCACAAATTGGTTAAGAAAAGTCTCGGTAGAAACATAAACTATTCGTTTGATTGGATGACGTTGATCTTCGACGTAGTGACTCTGGACGTAGTGGCCAATGGCTTGCAGCAGATGCGTTTTGCCAAGGCCAGCATGACCGTGGATAAAGAGTGGATTGTAGGATTTACCAGGGGTTTCAGCAACGGAGAGTGCAGCTGCCAAGGCAAATCGATTAGACGGCCCTGTTACAAATTTGTCGAAAACGTAGTTTGGATGCAGAGCAGTGGTCGCTCGGCTCATTGAGGGCGTGCTCGTTGCTTGTGGCTTGACTGGAGGTGGAGAAACAACGGAAACATGGTTGCCGTCATCATTGGAACTCTGCTCAGTGCTGATCTTCAGAGTTATGTGGGCCGCATTCGAACTAGCTAAAGCGTTTCTCAAGACTTCAAAATATTCACCCTCAAGACGATCTTTGATGATGGTGTTCGGAACAACTATTTCGAGGGTATCTTCCTCGAGCGCCATTGCCCTTGCTGGGTTGAATGTGGATTGCCAGACAGCATCAGGTATTTGAGCACGTATGCTGCTCTCGAAGGAAGACCAGAGAAATGTTGCAGACACCATTTTGTTGGCAACTCCAAAAAAATGACATATAGTATCCACAAATGTGTATAAACTGTGGATAACTAGTGTTCCTATTGTCTTGCCCAACCAAGTCGGCACCGCCTCGCCTGGAATCCGGGACTTTAGCACCTCGTGCCGGTTCTTGCACGGGCGTTTGGGTGGTTTTAGCAGGTCAGGGGCTTATGTTGAAAGAGTTGCTATTGTCGCTCAGGTGGCAATTGTGACAATGTTGGCGGCAATGTTTGTCACGACGCCGGCTAAGGCCGTAGCGTAGGGGAGACGCCGGGAGACGGGAGGCGCTTGTAGGGCGGGCCCCACGATGACGGTACCCCGGTCTTGGAGGAAGTTGTGAAGCGAACGTATCAGCCGAATGTGCAGCGCCGGGCACGGCGCCACGGTTTTCGGCATCGGATGACGACAAGAAGCGGGCGGGCGATCATCAGTGCTCGCCGGCGCCGTGGTCGCAAGAGGCTGTCGGCCTGATTGAGCGGGTCCGGGGACGGTCGGCGTTCGCGCGGCTGAGGGCCGATGGTGTCCGCGTTGGCCATGGGCTGCTGTGG
>JAPPKI010000085.1 GCA_028820035.1 bacterium
GACGCCATAACCGGGGGCTCGATTCCCCGGTCGTACATCCCCGCCGTGGAGGCCGGCATCCGCGACGCCATGGCCGACGGGGGCGATCTGGGATTCCCCATTGTGGACGTGAAGGCCACGCTGTACGACGGCAAGCACCACTCAGTGGACTCATCCGAATTCAGCTTCAACATGGCCGGCAAGCTGGCGTTCAGCGCGGCCTTCGCCCAGGCCAACCCGGTGGTGCTGGAGCCCATGGCCCAGGTGGAGATCACCGTTGCCCCCGAGTATCAGGGCGACGTGATGGGCGACCTGTCGTCCCGTCGGGGCCAGGTGCAGGGCACTGACGCGGGACCGTGGGGCGAACAGGTGATCCACGCCATCGTCCCTGAGGCGGAGCTGGTGCGCTATGCCATCGAGCTGCGTTCGCTCACCGGTGGCCGGGCCCGGTTCAAGGCCGAGCGGGTGGCCTACGAGATCCTCAGTGGCGCCCTCCCCGAAGCAGCCACTGCCTGATTCAGTGGTCTATCGGTAGACTGGACAGATGCCCGAACCGGAGGAAACCGAGGATCTGGCAACCGGGGAACGGGAAGCCGAAGATCTGGAGTTCCAGTGGACTGATCCGCGGGACTACGAGCCGCCCGAAGGGGTGATGCAAAAGGTCACCGGCTCTGCGGGCGGCTCGGCCATCGGCGCAGCCATGGTGGCGTTGGGCGAGATTTTGGAGCCGGAAAAAGTGCGGGTGGAGATCCAGCAAGAAGACGACGAACCCGAACCTGATATGCCCTTCACCATCGACTTCGGCGACCTGCCCCCGCTGACCTAGCAGTTCCCAAACCCGGCGACCACCGGGCGGAGAAGGCCGATACCGAGGCGATGGCTGCCGCCAATAGGAAGATGGCGAAGAACCGCTCCGAGGAGTCACTCGGGCCCAACACGGTGATCATGACGGTTATGCCGGTAGCCGCTCCGATGTGGCCGATCATCTGCAACGATCCCGTGGCCACACCCAAGTCGGCATCGTCCACAGAGTTGCCCACCCCGGCCACCGCGGGGGTCCGGATTGCCCCTTGACCGACACCGGCCACAAACAGCAGTACGATCACCCCAGCCAGCCAGCCGGCCAAGACGGAAGCCCCGGTTGCGGCCAGCGCTGCTGACATGGTGAGCGCGCCGGCGATCATGATCGTCCTCCCGCCCACCCGCGACTCCACCCGTCCGGCGTACCACGCTCCCACGCTGAAACCCACGGGCCGGGCGATGAGGGCCGCCGATATCCGGCTGACCTCGGTGATCCCGAACGAGCGCTCCAACATAAAGGGGGCCACCACAAACGTGCCCATATAGGCCATGTGGCCCAAGAACGTGACCAGGTTGGGGATCACAAACCCGCGCCGGGCCAGGAACTCCAGCGGGAAGAGCGGGTCGGCGGTGTGGCGCTCGACGACGGCGAACACCGCAAGAGCCACGGGACTGACCGCCAATCCGGCCACGACGATCGGATGGCCCCAGCCCCATTCCGGGCCCCGGTTGATGGCCATGAGCAACCCGGTCACCGCCAGCCCCAAGCTGACCGCCCCGCCGACGTCGAAACGCACTTCGGGCTTGCGAGCGGTGTCGGGCAGCAGCGGAATGGCGGCCAGCAGAGCGATCAGAGACGGCACGGCTTGGACGTAGAAGATGGTCCGCCAGCCGAAGGCGTCCACCATGAACCCGCCGAACGCCACGCCGATGGCTGGCGACATTGCGGTCACCGCCGACCAGTAGCCCATGGCCAACGCCCGCTCCCGGCGGGCGAACACCGTCATGATGATGGCCATGGACGCGGGGAGCGTGGCCGCCCCGATGAACGAGCCGAGGGTGCGCATGGCCACCAGCGCGCCCACATTCCACGACAGGGCGGTCAACACCGTGAACCCCGTGGCGAAGGCGTACCCCCACAGGTACAGCCGCCGGTGGCCGTACAGATCGCCGATCTTGCCGGCGATGGGGGTGCCCACCGCCATTGCGATCAGCGGCGCGGTCTGAACCCAGCTCACCGCACTCTCCGATGTCTGGAGATCGTCGGCGATTATGGGTAGCGACGCCGACAGAACCGTGATGGGAAAGCTGGTGGAGGCGATGCCAGCCATGGTGAGCCCCAGCACCGCCCAGCGGTAGTTGGGCCAGTCTTGAAACCGCCGTCGCCGGCCAGTTCCCAGGGGTTCTGCGGTCACCCCCCGGCCGCAGATCCGGCGTCCGGCCCCAGCTTGGCTCGCAGATCTTCTTCGACGGCCTTGATCAACTCGCCGGCGTGCTGATCGCGCAGCTCGGCCAATGTAGGCGCTCCGGCGGCCGCTTCGGCGTCCCACTCGTCGGCGAACCGGCCGGAGGTGATGTCCTCCACCAGCTCCTTCATGGTGGTGGCCACGTCCACATGGTCGAACCGTCCCCGCCGGGAGAGCTGGCCGTATTGGCTGGCCGGGGAGTGGTGCTCGAGTTGGGCCACGAAGCCCTCCTCCCGCAACAGCCGGTAGTTGCGCTCCACCTCCCCGGAGTAGAACAACTCGGTGGTGATGGCCTCCAGCGGGATGCCCAGCTCCAGCAGCACCATGACGAAGTTGACGTTCACATGGGTTAGCACGGGCGACAGCAACTGCTCCACCGCCAAGTCGAGCACCGCCTCTTGATAAGGAGTCATGGCGATAGCGCCCTGGCGGAGTCCGCCGATGCCTTTGGCCACCGCCAGCATTCGAGCCTCAGCGGTGCCGGTAGCGTCGCGGTGGACGCCCACCGCAGTGATGAACCCGACCCCTTCCTGGTAGCAGCGCCGCACTTCGGGGCCCAGCATCCGAGGGGCAACCATGGCGAGGTCGCCGTCGGGAGTGAACCGGTCGAAGGCCAAGGTGTAGCCGCTGGCCACGATGGTGAGCGCTTCGGGACGAGGGGCGAGGCCCAAACTGGGGATGGAGTCGTCGGGAATCAGCACGCAGATGACATCGGCCGACGAGGCTTCAGCAATGTCACCGGCGTCGAACCCGTCGGCGATGGCCTGCTCGCGGGTCTCGTCGGCTCGCACGTGGACCGACACCGACAGCCCCGAATCGCGCAGATTGAGCGCCCACGGCCTTCCCTGGTTGCCGTAGCCCACCACGGCCACCTGCTGGTCGGCCAGGGCGGCCAGATCAGCGTCTTTCTCGTAGAAGAAGTCGGTCATCGCCCTACTCTCCCAAATCGGCGGTGGATCAGCCGAGGCGGGCCAACAGTTGAACCAGAACAGCCAAAGAGCTGCTCATTCCGGGCATCAGCCCAGTCTGACTGGCAATCGCGCGGGGCCGTAGAACATGGCATTGGGCAGCGGATCCAACGCCTCGCTGTCCAGCCGAGGATGCTCGAAAGCGTCCAAGAAGGCATTGGCGGCGACCCGGCCCTCTAGGCGCACCAAGTAGGCACCAGGACAGATGTGGGGCCCCGATCCGAACGACAGGTGCTGGCGGGCGTTGGGGCGGTCGACATCGAAATCATCGGGATCGGCAAAGACCGCCTCGTCCCGATTGGCCGAGGCTAAACCGATGAACACCTGATCGCCCCTTTCCACCCGATAGCCGTCCAACTCCAGCGGCTCCACGCAGTTGCGGACCATGAACTGGGTGGGCGAGTAGATCCGGAGGGCTTCCTCCACCGCGTTGGGAACCAGCGATCGGTCGCTGCGAACCCGGTGGTAGAGGGCCGGATCCCGCATCAGGCTCCACAACAGGCCGCCAATCATGTTGCGGCTGGTCTCCGAACCGGCCCCCAGCAGGAACATCACCTGGGTGCGGACCCCCAACGGCGTCAGGGGCTTGCCGTCTTCCACTGGTTCGGTGAGCAGCCGGGCCAAGCCATCGTCGGGCCACAGCTCGGGATCAACACACAAGCGGGCCTCCACCCGCTCGTCCACATATGCCGCGAACTCAGGATGGAGGTCACCCAGAGTGGTTCCGACTCCGGGGCGCATCTCCATGGCCCGCTGGGTCACCTCGTACGTCCAGCGGTATAGCTGGGCCGCGTCTTGCACCGGCCAACCCATCAGCCAGCAGATGGCGCTGGACGGCACCAAGTCGACATACGCGGTCATCAGGTCGACTGGCTCGTCTGCCGACGCAGCCAACCCAGAGCACAGGTCGACGCACAGCTCGGTGAGAAACGGCTCAACCTCTTTGGCCCGATACGACGCTATGAGGGTGTTGACCACCCGGCGGACGTGGCCGTGGCGGGGTTCGTCCATGCCGTTGAGGGTTTGCTGTTCGAGATCGTCGGTGCCGGCACCCACACCCCCGGTGAAGTGCTCAATGGCGGGCAGAGCGTCGAGGCAACCGGCCCGGCTAGCCACATAAATGGGGCCGTCGTCGCCCAGCTTCGACACCGGACATTCGGCCCGCAGCTCGGCCATGGCCGCGAACCGCTTCTCGGGGGCGGTCATGTGGAGCAAATCGCTCATCGGAGCGATTATACGAACCGGCGTTCCTGCAATTTCGAACGCAGCCACCCGGTATGTGGCAGCGTTCCCTCCAAGCTTGTGCCAGTATTTGCCATGAGCGCTGCTGCGTCTTCGGTCGTTCCGTTGGAGGCTCGGACGGTCATCGATCCGGATATTTGGGCCGATCCCTATCCGTTCTATGAGCGGCTCCGCCAGGAGCATCCAGTGTGGCTGGTGCCGGGCCTCGATTTGGCCTTCGTGGCCACCCATGAGCTCATCGTGGATGCCCTCCGCCGGATCGACGATTTCTCCAATCACCTCGATGTGTTGTTGATCACCGATGATGACGGCAAACCCGCGCTGTTCCGCACCGACCAATTCGGCGAGGGCACGACCACCCTGGCCACCGCCGACCCGCCCGAGCACACCGTTCACCGCAGCGTGGTGTTTCCCGAGCTGGTGGCCAAACGCATGGAGGCCATGCGGCCCGAGATCGAGGCTTTCATCGACGAGCAGTTTGCGGCAGCCCGTTCCCAAGGGGATCGGGTGGAATGGGCCTACACAGTGGCCCATCCTGTGCCTGCTCGGGTTATCGGACGGCTGATTGGGCTGCCTGATGAAGACTGGCCCAATGTTATGAAGTGGGCCCTTCACGGCGGCCTGCTCCTGGCCGGTTTCATCACCCGGGAGTCCATAGCGGCCGTCACCGAAGAGACGATCGGGGCCGGCGGCTTTCTCTTCGAGAAGCTGATAGAAGCCGGCGAAGATCCGGGCGACGACCTGGTGGGAGTGTGCGCCAAGGCGGTGGCCAACGGCGACCTGGACGTAACCCATGCCATCGGCACCCTCACCGTGTTGCTGGGCGCGGGTGGTGAGTCCACCGCGTCGCTCATCGGCAATGCGGTGCGAATGCTGGCCGACAATCCCGCCCTACAAGAGCAGATTCGGAGCGACCACAGCCTCTTGGAGAACTTCATCGAGGAGGCCGTGCGGCTGGAGTCGCCGTTCCGGGGCCACTACCGCCAGGTCAAGCGCGACTGCGAACTGGGAGGCGTGAGCCTCAAGGCCGGCACCACCGCCTTTCTGCTGTGGTCGTCGGCCAACCGCGACCCGGCCGAGTACGACCGGCCCGACGAGGTGGTATTAGACCGCCGCATTCCCCGCAGCCACCTGGCTTTCGGCCGGGGCATCCACCACTGCGTGGGCGCACCGCTGGCCCGCTTGGAGACCCTCTGCTCTTTGGAGCGGCTGCTGCAAGAGAGCTCTTGGTTCACCCTGGCCGACGACGACCCGCCCCGGTGGGAGAAGAGCGTCTTCGTTCGCCGTCACGAACACCTGCCGTTGGACGTGACCTGGAACTAGCCCACCACACAGCTTGCGGCCCTAGGGTTGCTGGCCATGGGTGACTTCTCTGGCCGCTCCGGCGGGGCGCTGGTAACTGGGGGCAGCGGCGGCATCGGCGCGGCCATCTGCGAGATGCTCGCCCAGCGAGGGAATTCGGTGGCGTTCACCTACCGAACTAATTCCGAGGCAGCCGAGGCAGTGGCTGCTTCGGTA
Source organism: bacterium (assembly GCA_028820035.1). GTDB lineage: Bacteria > Actinomycetota > Acidimicrobiia > Acidimicrobiales > Bin134 > Poriferisocius. The sequence continues at coordinate 5,975 of JAPPKI010000085.1, forward strand.
AGGGACACCGGAGTGGACGCCCACATCGGTAACCCGGCCTTGGAAGACCCCGATGAGCTCCGTGCATTCGCCGACGAGGCGGCCGGTCTGCTCGACGGCCTACACACTGTGGTAAGC
>JAPPKI010000558.1 GCA_028820035.1 bacterium
ACACGATGGCGGCGGCGGCAATGGCGACCACGATCAAGATCATCTGGACGATGGCAGATTGCACGTTGCTTTTCTCCTTCAGACTGTATGACCGCAGATGAGCTTCAGAGGACGAAGATCACGGCGGCCATGACGACAAGACCAGCGATGGCGGCGACCAGGGTGACCGTGGTTCCAATGGCCCGGCTGAGCTGGTCGATCGCCAGGCGCCGCTCGGACTCCAGGGTCCGAACCGATCGCGACAGTGACTTGTCCAACAAGTCGGAAGACGCCGCCCCTGCCCGCTCAGCAGCCACAACCGAGGCCAGCAGCGGTTCGGCAGGGGAACCGGCAATGGCCGCGGAGACCGCGGGAAGTGGATCTCGGCCGGCTTCGAGGGCGGCCCCAATGGCACCCTGGGCCAGGGTGAAGGCCCGGCCTGAGACAGTCAGTGCCGCGTTGACCGCCGCGGCATTGATCGGTTGGCCCGCTGAGGTCAACAGCCGTAGCTTCCGCATCCATTCGAGCATCTTCTGATCTCGCTCGCTGCGGTAGGCCGCGGCAGCCAGTGCCCGAATGGCCGCCGGTGCCAACCAAGGCATCCACGTTCCGGTGACAACGGCCAATGCCAGGCCCTCGGCCCACCCAAACATCGCCCGTCCCGCCACACAACCCACGACCGTGCCGAGAACAGCCAGAAGCCAACCGGCTCTCGAAATCTGATTGGGCGGCCATCCCATGGCCGCGGCCTGAACGGCAGGCTGGCCACTGGTTTTGGGGCGGACCAGTAGCAGCACTGCTACTGCGCCCACTCCCGACAGTCCGGCCAGGAAGATCATCGGCTCATTCTCCAAGCCGGGGCCAGTACTCGAGCACAGAGCGCCGCGGTCAGCACAGCGAAGAGCAGCAGAAGCTGCTGCCCCACCGGGGAGGCCAACCAGCGGCCCACGTCTTTGGCGGCAAATCCGGTGATGGCCAGCATGCCGACGGCCATTACCACCGTGACGGCGATCTGAGGCATGAGAGCAGCCGCGTACCGGTGGAAGTGCCGGGCGGTTTCGGCGGCCTCAGTGGCCTCATCGGCCAAGACGCCAGCCAAGCCCACCCACTGCGAACCGCCCCGAAACGCCTCGGACAGCACTGTGGACAACATCTCGGCAACCGGCCGCTGGATGGTGGCGGCAAAGCGGTTGGCCGCTTCTACTAGGCCACTAGTCTGGCACTCAGCGCCCATTACCCGAGCAGCGGCCCCGACCCGGCCGGGAATCAGCGGCGCGGCTTGGCGCACAGCCTCCACCACGGTGGGGGCCACGAGAGCTTGGTTAGCCAGCCCGTTGGTTAGTTGAGCCAGCTCGTCGGCCTCCCGCAAGCTGCGGCGCGACCGGACTTGTACGGCGATGGCCCAAATGCTCACACCGGTCAGGATCATCGCCGCCAGCCCGGTGATCGGTCCCTGCAACACCTGCCCGACAAGGAATCCGGAGACAGCCGTAGCTGTTGCGCCGAGGGGCCCGACTCGAATCCTGTGTCGCTGGGCCAACACCATGCTGCCGAGCAGGAGCGCCGCGGGGTTCCCCGTCGAAGCCGGCCACCAGATCACGGCCATGAGGGCGAGCCCTGCGGTCAGAAAGACCGCAGTTTGCGCGGTCACTGATTCCTCGTTGCAGAGGCCAATGGAGGCGAGGAGGCCACGGCCGATGCTCTACTGAGTCCGCGGTGGGAATTGTCCCCCGATCGGAGATCGATTCCCACTGACTGGTACAGGCTCTCGATCTGCCCTTGGGGCCGGCCAACCGGGACGGCCCATCGCTGCCCGGGGCGAAGCGACCAAAGACATTGGGTTGCGATGGTGTCGTGGCGGTCGTCGTAGCTGACGATCTGGGAGACGTCAGAGATCACCCGCCCTCCGAGTTCATTGCGGCCCATCCAGACCAGCAGGTGAACCGCGATGGCGATCTGCTGTCGGGCGAATCGGGGGTCGGCACCCTCGCTGCACGCGTACGAGAGCAGTTTGGCCAGCACCCCCGGGCCAGGCTGACTGTGCAAGGTGACCAGGCAGCCGTTGAGCCCGCTGCTCATGGCATCCAACAGCGCAAGGGTTCCCTCACCCCTGGTTTCGCCGATCACCAATTTCGACGAGTTGGCCCGCTTGGCGTCGCGGATGTGGTCGCTCATGGAGAGCTTCCCCACGCCGTCGTTGTTGGCATCCCGAGTGAGGCGCTCGAAGCTGTTGGGGTGGATGTCATATTGGGCCAACCGCAGCTCGGGGGTGTCCTCAATGGTGTCAATCCTCTCCGAGCCATCGACTGTGGCCAGCAGAGCCTGGCAAAGCGTGGTCTTGCCCCCGCCCATGGCCGCCGCGATCACTACGTTGGCCCGAACCGGACCTGACACCGCTCCCACCAGGATCTCCTGAAGCAAGGGGGCAGCCACGTTGAGGTCGTCAAGGGTGGCCTTACCCGCCATGTTGGAGCGCAGCACCATAGTGGGGGGATGGCACATGAACGCCTCGGCGTGGAGCCTCCATCGGTCACCCAGGCGAATATCCAGTCGGCTGTCGAGCACGTCGAAGCGTTGGGGCTGTCCGCCCGAGAAACTGGCCAAGTGGCGAGCTGTCTCGATCAGTTCGTCGCTGGATGCAAACGGCGAGGGTCGCCGTTCACGTTGGCCGTCGGCTCGGTGGACAATCGTGCACTCGCCGCCCCGGATCTGGAACTCCTCAACCCCGGTTTCTTCAAGCAGGTCGGCGAGGCGGGTCTGGGCGGCCTGCGATGCCGACCAGAGATGGGTCTCGCGGTCAAGAGGATCGAGTCGGCGAGGGGCGACCGCAGTCCACGCCAATCGGCGTCCGACCCGGTGCAGACGACGCTGATCGCGACGGTTCGGCTCAGGGGAAACCCACAGGTTTGTGACCCCTTGGCCGCGGTTTCGACCGAGGTCGGGTTGCTCGGCGGACACGACAATCGACACGATGGGGGTGACGCGGCGCGATCCTGTGTCCAGCCGGAGCTGAGAGCGCACGTCGGTGCTGTCGGATGCAGTGATCCACAGCACCGCGGCGGCCGATGCAACCGCCGACTCGAGGCGAAGCTCCGGTTGGTCGTCTCCCATCGACAAGACCGTGGGGTGGCCGGCCGCCAATGACTCGTCGACTTCGGCTGGAGAGGTAGCCAGAACGACACCGGGGGCCGCGCCGGCCATACCCTCGAGCACTTCATCGAGCACCCGCTTTACCGCCTTGGGGCTGAGCCATCGATCGCCTATGGCCAAGAGCATCAGCGAACGTCCTCACCGTGGCACAGAGGCCAACTTCCGGGAGGCGACTCCCAGATCCACCACTGCTCATCGGACAGTACAGCAGCCAATTCGGGTTCAGCCTCCACCGTGACGCTGGTGGAGGCGCCATCGCCGTCGGCTGCCACCAAAGTTGCCAAGGCAGCCGCACAGCCTCCGGGAGACGACGAGAACACGGCTCGGTTTCCGGCCACCGGACCCGGCTTGGGCCACAGTTCGTCGCTCACCGTGAACCGCATCAGTGCGGTTGTGCGGAGATCGTCGCCGTCTTGGTGAGGGCTCAGCATCTTGGCTGAGACCAGGGTGCCCTCGGGCACATCAATCGCGGCTACAGTTCCGGCCAGCTCCGAGGGATGGATGAAGAGCACCGCCAAATCGGCAGGCATGTTGACCAAGGTGTGATCGCCGGGAGGATGCCCCGCAGGCCATCGCTGTGTGGCGGCGACGACCGGCACTTCCGCCACGACGTCACCGTCACGTGAAAGGGCAATGACTGCTGCCGCGGTGGCAGCGAGGACCATTGCCGCCGCGAGCAATCGCCGCCGGAAGCTCACCGGCCAGGAAGTCGGCGACCACTGCTCCCGGTTGAAGCCGGCTACCACAGGTTCACCTGTTGGCCCAGGTACCCTGCCGGATCACGGAACCAGGACAAGTCGGAGGCCACGGTCTCGGTATGGAGATCGCCCTGTTCAGAGGTGTAATTGATTAGGAGCTGCCACTCCCAGAAGCCTTGGCGGGGGATAGACCAGCGGCACTTCCCGTGGCTGCTCTTCCAGTTCTCCGACAACGTCAGAACCCCGGTCGTCGGTGTGGTCCAAGCTGGCAGATCACCCGGTGAGCACCATGTAGTGGGCGGATCGTTGCGGGGGAACGCCGCGGCATACCACTGCTGGCGCTGTTGGCTGAGGCCATCCCACAGCGCCGCAGCAGCACGGGCTTCGTTGGCCGCAGCTGCGCTGCCCGGTGACCGCAGTTTGACCAGATCAGACGCCTGGTGGGGGAGCAGCTCCCGCAGCGATACCCCAACTGCGGCTGCCGTCCACAAGCATCCATCTCTCGGGGCGTCCACCACATCGAGCGAGCGACCCGACTTCAGCGCAATCCAGTGGCGAGCTGGGCTCTCCGGGGTGGAGGCCGCGGTCAGAAACAGCAGGCCGCCGGGAACCTCCGGGTGATGGTGGCCGGCAAATCCCTGGGAATAGGGAACGATCGACTCCCACCGCAGGGAACTGAGAAGGCTCTGGCGGTCGGAGTTGCTCCACGAACTCGTACACACTTTGGAGGGCGGGGCGGAAGTAGGCGGGTTGACAACGGGAGCGTTGGGGAGTTGGGAGGTGGGACAAGTACCGTGCCACGCGCAGTTCTCGCTGTTGTGCGAGCAGATGTCAGGGGTGTTCGGATTGCCATCGTGGTCGTAGGGGAACGGGGCGGGGTGAGTGTGCGGCGTGGGCGCGCTGCTGTGATCCACTGAAGCACCGAGACCGCCGCAATACACGGTGTCTACGTTGTCCTCGGTGTTCACACCATCTCCTTCGGGTAGCACCCAAACCTCATTGCCTTCATCGTCTTGGTGATAGCTGACAATGCAGGGGTGATCGCCGGTTACCGTGCTGCACAAGGGGGGACGCTCAACCAGGATTTCCGTGCCATCCTCAGTCATCCCCGGTTTGACCGTGTAGGTTCCCGGCGGGGGCTTCGCCGAGGTGCCGTCACCATTATCCGACCCCTCTCGATCGTCCGGTGAAATGCCTGACCCGCCCTCTTCGCCATCTTGAGGGTCTTCGGGGCTGGGCGCGTTGGGATCATCCATGCAACCAGACCACTCGTTGAAGACTCCCCAGGGAATTTGCCCCGGCGGACAAGTCGGTGGAGGACCGGGACCCTCAGGCTGGGGGACTGGAACCGGCGTCGGTCCCGGTGTGTGCTCATGAGGGACCGGCTGGCCCGTATTCGGGTCAGTGCAGGTGTCGGCCGTTGTGGCCAGCGCAAACGCCAGGAATACAAGGGCTAGCTTGCGGCGGTTGAACCTGAATTGTTGGACAACCCCTTGTCTCCGCCGCTTTGATTTCGGCATCTGGCTCAACCGGCGCCGAGGTTGTCCACTCGTGGGACGAGGTCTCCGCCGCTTTGATTTCGGCATCTGGCTCAACCTGAGGTCCATTTCGTCAATCTCCTAGCAACTGAGCCAGAGTCCGGAGGGGATTGGCGGCACGGTAGGCAGGCCGTCCTCGCCCTCACCCCTAACCAGGCTGGCCAGGACGTCCAATTCTTCGCACCGGCCTCTACGGACGGTGTTGATCTCATGGCCCGACACCCTCTGAACGCACGGGCTGGCCCATCCGGCGTCGGCAAAGCGGGCAGAGCGAGTGGGGGCCACTTGCCGCCACAGGTCGTTGCATCGAGCAAGGAGACTGCACCACCGCCGACGAACGGCTTCCGGGGACATCTCAGGATCGTCGAGGGATAGGCCGTAGTCGGCGAATCGGTCGTCAGCGCTCAGGTGCCGGTAATAGCCGTCGGGGAGTCGGCACTCATCCGCCACCTGCCGGACAGGGTGCGGATCGAGCCAACTCCCGCAATTCTCTGCCCACCCGGTGCGAATATAGGGGGCGGCGCGCTGGCCGGTGTGCAAGTAAAACGCCTTGTAGGCATCCCACACGCAACGGTGGTCGTCGCGTGCTCCCAGATAAGTGATCGGGTATGCCATGTCGCGCCAGACCATGCTGCACGTCTGAACCGGCGTCCCCCCATACTGGAGTTTCTGGCGGCTGAATGCGGGCCACTCCACGAGGCACTCGCTCAAGTAT
>JAPPKI010000245.1 GCA_028820035.1 bacterium
CTCCACGGTGGCCACCCAGTCGCGCATGGCCTCGTTGATGGCGTCCTTCAGCGTCCGGCTGCCCGACAGCGCCGATCGCACCTCGGCCCCCAGAAGCTGCATTCGGAACACGTTGAGGGCTTGGCGCTCCATGTCCACCTCGCCCATGTACACCACGCATTCCAGCCCCAGAAGGGCGGCCGCGGTGGCAGTGGCCACGCCGTGCTGGCCGGCGCCGGTCTCAGCCACCAGCCGGGTCTTGCCCATGCGAACGGCCAACAGGGCTTGGCCCAGCACGTTGTTGATCTTGTGAGAACCGGTGTGGTTGAGATCCTCCCGCTTCAGCAGCAGCCGCAATCCCAGCTCTTCGGACAGGCGGTGGCACTCGGTGAGCGGCGACGGGCGCCCGGCGTAGTCGGCCAGCAACCGGTTCAGCTCGCTCCGAAAGCTCTCGTCAGCCCAGGCAGAGCGGAACGCGGCCTCCAACTCCTCGCAGGCCGGTACCAGGGTCTCGGGCACAAACCGCCCCCCGAAATCCCCGAACCGCCCGCCTACAGGCTCGGCCATGGTCATCGCAGCACCACGCGGTCAACTCGTTGGGCAAACACAGCCAAGATCACTGAAACCGCTCTTCCTGCCAGTCGTAGGGGGCGTCATCATCGGGCTCTTGGACACCGAGCTCTTGATCAGCGGGGTCGGGGCGAGGTGGCTCGGTCTCCCGGGCCGCGTTGATGAAGGCCCGTAACCGGGCCGGGTCTTTGCGGCCGGGCGAGAGCTCCACTCCAGTGGACACGTCCACCCCCCACGGGCGCACCTTGGCAATGGCCATAGCCACATTCTCCGGGGTGAGCCCCCCGGCCATGATGAGTCGGATCCCGCCGGGCGCACCCTCGGCCAGCGACCAGTCGAACACCTGGCCTGAGCCGGGGTTGTCGGAGTCCACCAGCACCATGTCGGCGCCGTATCGATCGGCCATGGCCAAAGCCCCGCTGCCGCCGGGAAAAGCCTTGATCACCGCCGGCACCTTCTCGCGAATCAATTGCGTATCGCCGATACTCTCTCGTCCATGGAGCTGGGCCGCTTTCAGGCCGCAGCGGTTGACAATCTCCACCACCCGCTGAGGGGCCTCGTTCCGGAACACACCCACGGTGAGAACGCCGGGGGGAAGCAGCCGCACGATCTCCTGTACTCGGGGCGGGGCGATCTGACGAGACGAGGGGGCCATGACGAAGCCCACCGCGTCGGCGCCCAGCGCGGTGGCCAGCAGGGCGTCGTCGGCGGAGGTGATGCCGCAGATCTTGATGAACACTGGCTCCAAAACTACCGGCTGACTCACTCCGGACTTGGGTTGTTAACGGGGAACGGCTGACGCCTGGGCCGGACAGCCAGCCACACTCACTTCAGCGGGCATCTCCACGGCGCGCTTGATGTAGCCCAGCGCCACCGTGCTACCGGTGACCTCGTCCCAGGCCGCGCTGGTGATGGTGCCGATTTCAGCACCGTCGGAGGCGGTAATGGAGTCGCCGGAGGCCAACTCAGCCCGGTGGTCCAGGGTCAGCAATCGAAGGTACCGGGGGGCGGTGCTGCCCCGGGAGTCCATGCGGGCCACCAACTCCTGGCCGGTGAAGCACCCCTTGGTGAAGCTCACCGTGAAGGGAACCACCTCGGCCTCGGCCGGGATGGTGCGCTCGTCGATGTCCACCTCCATGCGGGGAAACCCGCACCTGATCCGATGGGCCTCCAGGGCTTCAGGACTGATTCGGGGCACGTCGTTGGACACCTCCGGCGCGGGGCCGAGCACATCGACCCCGCCGGTGGGAACCGGGCCGACAACCTCCCCGGAAACAGATGCATGTTCAGCTTCGGGGCCGCGCACCGCGATGCACTGCCAGTGGAGCGGGTCCAGGGTCACGTCGGTGCGGAGCATGAACCGCTTGAGCCGGGCGGTGACCTGCTCCAGCGGCCCGTCGGTGTCGAGAATGAACCGGTCGGCGGCCTGGCGGCTCACTCGCACCAGGGCGTCGATGCGCCCCTGGGGTTGCAGGATGAGCGACCAAGCGCACTGGCCGAGGGCCAAACCGGCCACATCCTGGCTGAGCTGGCCCTGCAAGAACGCCTCGGCGTCGGGGCCGGCCACTGCCAGCACCGCCCGCTCAGTGGGGCAGGCCCCCACCGCAGTGCTCAGATCAACAGGAGTGCTCACGCCAGGCCAATCATGCCATGCCATTCATTACAGTCGACTCCGGCTCATCCGCCGGGCTGCGGGCACGGCCAGCAGCAGGGCTCGGGCTTTGTTGCGGCACTCCAGGTCTTCCTGTTCGGGGATGCTGTCGGCCACGATGCCGGCCCCGGCCTGCACCGAGGCCCGCCCGCCTTGGATCACCATGGTGCGGATGGCGATGGCGGTGTCGATGTTCCCCGAGAAGTCCAGGTATCCCACCACACCGGCATAGGGCCCCCGCTTCACCGGCTCCAGGTCGTCGATGATCTCCATGGCCCGCACCTTGGGCGCCCCCGACACCGTTCCCGCGGGCAGGGTGGCCCGCAGCACGTCCACCGGAGTGCGGCCCGGGGCCAGATCGCCCGATACCTGCGAGGTTAGGTGCATCACGTGGCTGTACCGCTCCAGGGTCATCATCTCGTCCACTGTCTCGGTGCCGAAGGTCACCACCCGGCCCACATCGTTGCGGGCCAAGTCGAGCAGCATGATGTGCTCGGCGATCTCTTTGGGGTGCTCGGACAGCTCGGCGGCCATCCGGCGCTCCTCGGCCTCGGTGCGGCCCCGGCGGCGAGTGCCGGCGATGGGCCTAGAGATGACCCGCCCATTGAGCAGTTGCACCATGGGCTCCGGCGAGCACCCCACCAGCGACACTTCGGGCAGGCGTACGAAGTACATGTAGGGGCTGGGGTTCACCTGGCGCAGCGAGCGATACACGTCGAATGGCTCGGCCTCCAGGTCGAAGTCGTAGCGCTGGGCCAGCACCACCTGGAATATGTCGCCGGCCAGGATGTGCTCCTTGGCCGCCTCCACCGCGTCGCAGAAGCTCTGCGGGCCCATGGAGGACACCACCTCGGGAAGCTCCTCTTCTTCAACGGGGGGCTCCAGCAGCGGCTCGGCCACCGGCCGGGCCCCGTCGGCGGCCAGCTGCTCGAGGGCTGAAGCGGCGCGGTCATAGGCGGCGTCGATCTCAGCTTTGGAAGATCCCGGAGGGACGATCACGTTTTCGATCAGGATCACCCGCTGACGCCAGTGGTCGAACACCGCCAACTCGCCGATCACCGACAGCACCGCGTCGGGAAGTTCCTGATCGTCCGCGGGCACATCGGGCAGATGCTCCACTTCTCGGACCACGTCGTAGCCCAGATAGCCCACGAGACCGCCATGCAGTGGGGGCAGGTCGTCGATAACCGGCGACTGCCACTGCGACAATATGTGCTCGATCGCGGCCAGCATCCCCTGGTCGAGCGGGGTTCCCTCGGGAAATTGCCCGGTGGCGGTCACCTGGCGGCCGCGAGCCACCAAGGTTCCCAGGGGACGGCGACCAATGAAGGAGAATCGGCTCCAGCGTTCGCCGTGCTCCACCGACTCCAGCAGAAAGCCGGGCTCGTCGCCCACAGTGCGCACGAAGGCGGCCACCGGGGTGGTGAGGTCGGCCACCAACTCCCGCCACACCGGCACTACTGGCCACTTGGCGGCCAGCCGGTGGAACTCTTGGCGGTCGGGGCTTATCGCGGTCATAAGAGCGCCCGGCTGCGGTCGGGACTGATCACGGTCATGCCGTCCAGATCACGAAGACGGCGGCAATGGCTCGTCGAACGAGCGAAAGAAACACGAGTACTTCCCGAGGTGGCAGGCGCCGCTGCCCTCCTGCTCCACGATAAACAGCAGGGTGTCGCCGTCGCAGTCGTAGAACGCTTCTCGCACGTATTGACGGTCGCCGGAGGTCTCCCCCTTGCACCAGTACTCCTGGCGGGATCGGCTCCAAAACCAGGTGCGTCCGGTTTCCAACGTGCGCTCCAACGAATCCCGGTTCATCCATGCCATCATCAGCACCTGGCCCCCGTCATGGTCCTGCACGATGGCCGGAACCAGCCCGTCGCTGTTGTACGTCACCTGGTCCAGCGTTCCCGGGGCAGCTTCTATTGGCGTGATTGCTGGCATAGCCCCATCGTAGGAGCAGACTCCGGCCCGGTTAGAGCCATTTGCGGGCCGGGATCAGAGGTACAGGCCGGTGCTGCCCTCGTCGAGGCGGGGGGCGGCCACGGCATGGATGTCCCGCTCCCGCAAAATGAGATAGTCGGCGCCCCGCACCTCCACCTCGTAGCGGTCCTCGGGATTGAACAGCACTTGGTCGCCCGACTCCACCGTGCGGACGTTTGGACCCACCGCAATGGCCTCGGCCCAGGCCAGGCGCTTGCCCACCTGGGCGGTGGCCGGGATGAGGATGCCGCCGGTGGTGCGCCGCTCTCCCTCGGGGACGTCGAGCTGCACCAAGATGCGATCGTTGAGCATCTTGATGGGGAGTTTGTCCTCGGGCGCGACTTGACTCGCGCTCTTTGCTGCCTTGGCCATGGGGTGTCAACGCTACCGTGACGGGTATATGACCGACGACTCCGGGCCGACTGCCACCACATTGACCACCGCTGACGGCCTCAGCCTCGAGGCGCAGTGGGCAGTGCCCGACGAGCCCCGGACCAGGGTGGTGATTTGCCACCCCCATCCCCAGTACGGGGGCAACATGTACTCGCTGGTGGTTTCCACCCTGTTCACCCACCTGGTGAGCGCCGGGTGTGCGGTTCTGAGATTCAACTTCCGAGGAGTGGGGGGCTCTGAGGGCGAACACGATTTCGGCGAGGGCGAGCAGCTCGACGTGCGGGCCGCGGTCGAGGCCATGGCCGCGGGCGGCGACGGCCAGTGCCCCCTGGTGCTGGCCGGATGGTCGTTCGGGGCCGACATGGCGCTGACCTGCGATGCCCCGGAGCTAGCGGGCTGGTTCCTGGTGGCCCCCCCACTTCGGGTGGTCAACGCCGACCGCTTCAAGGCCGCGGCCGATCCCCGCCCCAAGTGGTTGGCCGTGCCCGAGCGGGATCAGTTCAATCCCCCCGATGAGGCCCGAGCCACCATCACGAACTGGTCAAACGCCGAGATCCACCCCGTGGGCGGTGCCGACCACTTCCTCGTCGGCCGCACCGACCGGCTCAACACCCTGATTGACGAGTTTCTGGCCAGCCTCTAGTCCCGAGCCGGTTGCCGATCAGGCGTCGGCGGGACGGATGGGAATGCCAGCGGCCGCCATGTGAAGCTTGGCCTCGGCCACGGTGTGCTCGCCGAAGTGGAAGATGGACGCGGCCAAAACGGCGTCGGCCCGGCCTTCGAGCACGCCTTCCACCAGGTGGTCCAGGGTGCCCACTCCCCCGCTGGCGATTACCGGCACGTTGGTCACCTCTACCACCGCCCGGGTCAGCTCCAGATCGAAGCCGTCCCGGGTGCCGTCGCGGTCCATGGAAGTGAGCAGGATCTCCCCTGCGCCCAACTCGGTCACCCTGATGGCGTACTCAATGGCGTCGATCCCGGTGGGGGTGCGGCCTCCATGGGTGAATATCTCGAAGGGGAAAAAGCCGCCGTTGGTGCGGCGGGCATCGATGGATGCCACCGCGCACTGGCTTCCGAATTCGTCGGCGATCTCGGCCACCAGTTCGGGGCGATTGACCGCCGCGGTATTCACCGACACCTTGTCGGCTCCGGCCCGCAGCAGGCGTCGGGCGTCGTCCACGGTGCGGATGCCCCCGCCGATGGTGAACGGGATGAACACTTCCTCGGCAGTGCGATGCACCAGCTCCAAGGTGGTCTCCCGTCGATCCGATGACGCGGTGATGTCCAAGAACACCACCTCGTCGGCCCCCTGCTGGTCGTAGCGGGCAGCCAACTCCACCGGATCGCCGGCGTCGGTCAGATCTACGAAGTTGACCCCCTTCACCACCCGCCCCGCGTCCACGTCCAGGCAGGGAATGATCCGGGCGTTGCTAGGCACGGTTGCCGAGGTGCTCACGGCCGCAAAGTCTCCACCGCCTGCTCCACGGTGAAGCACCCCTCATAC
>JAPPKI010000059.1 GCA_028820035.1 bacterium
ACCTCAAAGAGGTGGTATACACCATGCGCTACGACGAGGCGTCGGCCCGCTACGCTGATTTCGGGCCCTTTTACACTGGCTTGGTGGCCCCTGTCGAGAAAGTGCTCGACAGGCTGCTGTGACGAGGCATTTATCGGGAGGAGGAGATTGGTGAAGAGGCGATTTCTCAAGCTGGCAGCCGCCACAGCACTGGTTGCTTTGGCTGTGGCGGGGTGCGGTGGCGATGACGACGGCCCAACGCCGGCTCAACCCGCGCCGTCGGTTGAGCCCGCCGGGGGCGGGGACGAGTTGGTGGTAGGGCGGATCTTGCCCGAAACCGGACTCTTGTCGACCCTCTCGCCAGCCATGGTCGTCGCGGTGGATCTGGCCGTCGAAGACATAAAGGCCGCCGGTGGAAACATCCGGCTGCTGAGGGCTGATTCGCAGACCGATCCCGATGTGGCGCCCGAGGCCGTCAACCGCCTGCTTGGGGAGGGCGCGCAGGTGATTGTGGGCGCCTCCGCCTCGGGAGTGTCGCAGTCATTCATCCAGACCCTCTACGACGCCCAGATTCCCCAGTGCTCGCCCTCCAATACATCACCGTCGTTTTCCACCCAGGAGAACGCCGCCTTCTATTTCCGCACCGTGCCGCCAGACCAAGCGGTGTCGCTCATACTGGCCCAGATCGTGGCCGCTGACGGGGCGACGAACGTGGCGATCCCCGCCCGGGCCGACGACTGGGGCAACAACCTTTCCCGATTGATGGCAGACCGCCTAGCTGATCTCGGTGTGAACGCCGAAGTGTTCGCCTACGACGACGACGCCACCAGCTTCGATCCCACGGTGGCCGCGATAGAGGCCATGGGACCAGACGCAGTGGTGCTGGTGACATTCGCCGAGGGCGCTCAGATCATCAGGAGTCTGCTGGAGGCCGGCGTGCCTCCAACCGCCATGTACGCCACCGATGGCACCTACGATTTGAACCTTCCCGAAATGGTCGACCCCAACAACCCCAACGTTCTCGACGGGATGGTTATGACTGCCGCAGGCGGCAGCAGCGAGTTCAGCGAGCGCCTCGTGGATCTGACCGACGGCAACGTGCTCTACGGAGGCCAGGCCTACGACTGCGTCATGATCTTGGCGTTGGCCGCCCGGGCCGCGGGCTCCAATGACGGCCCGGCGATCATCGAACAGGTCGGCAAGGTGACCAGCGTCGGACAGCAATGCCGCGAGTACGGCGAATGCGCGGCCTTGATCGACGCCGGGGTAGACATCGACTACGAGGGTGTGTCAGGGCCGCTGGCGCTGGACGAAGTTGGCGACCCCACATTCGGGCGCTACGTGGTGGCCCAATTCATAGACGGCACCCTCACCGTTATCGACAGCCAAGACGTAGATCTGACCACCCTGGGCTGAGCCAGCACCGCGGTAACCACGCCGGACGAGGCTGCCGCGGGCAGATCAGCTGTTGTAGGCCGTCTCGGCGTGGAGCGACTGGTCGAGGCCGACGCTCTCGTCGTCGGCGGAGGCCCGGATCCCGATGGTGCGGTGGAGCACCAAGGCGATGATGTAGGTGGCCACGAAGCTAAAGGCCATCACCGCCACGATGGAGATGATCTGGTTGGCCAGCAGCTCGCCGCCGCCGAAGAACACGCCGTCGATGAAGTCCTCGCCTTCGATGGCCCCGGAGTCGGCGAAGAACCCGATCAGCACCCCGCCGATGATGCCGCCGAACATGTGGATGCCCACCACGTCGAGGCTGTCGTCGTAGCGGTAGCGCAGCTTCAGCCCGATGGCCAAAAAGCACAGAACCCCGGCCGCGGCGCCGATCACGATGGAAGACATTGCCCCCACGAAACCGGCCGCCGGGGTGATGGCCACCAGCGCGGCCACGATGCCCGAGGCCATGCCCAATGCGGTGGGCTTGCCGTCTTTGATGGTCTCGGCCACCATCCAGGCGCACAGCCCGGCAGCCGCGGCCAAGAACGTGGTCAAAAAGGCGTGGGAGGCCCTGCCGTCGGAAGCCAGCGCCGATCCGGCGTTGAACCCGAACCAGCCGAACCACAGAATGCCGGCGCCCAGCAGAACTAGCGGCAGGTTGTGGGGGAAATCCACGTCGCGTGGCCAGCCCTTTCGGGGGCCGAGGACGAGAACCAGGGCCAGAGCCGCCGCCCCGGCGTTGATGTGGATGGCGGTGCCGCCGGCGAAGTCGTGGGCGGGGAGATTGTAGATCCAGCCTTCGCCGCCGTAGATCCAATAGACCACCGGCGAATACACGATGAACGACCACAACGGTACGAAGATGGCCCAGGCCGAGAACTTCATCCTCCCGGCCACTGCGCCGGAGATGAGCGCAGGGGTGATGGCGGCGAAGGTCATGCCGAACACGAATTCCCGCTTGGCCACCATGTCGTCGACCCCGTTGAGCCAGAAGGCGTCGAAGTCTCCGAACAGCGGGAAGTCCCAATCCCCGGAGGCAAACCCGTATCCGACCACCGCCCACAGAATGGGGACGATGCCCAGGCAATACAGGTTCATGTTCATCATATTGAGAACGTTCTTCTGGCCGACCATGCCCCCGTAGAACAAGGCCAGGCCCGGCACCATGAACAAGACCAGCGCAGCAGATACGAGTACCCATGCGGTATCAGCGTCCATCACTACTCCCCTTGGTTGACGAGTCTTCCGCCTGTTGGCACCGTCAGTATGTCAGGTTTGATGGGGATGGCCCTGAACTGTCTCTAACCGGACTGGCGGTGGCGGCGGCGGTGTACGAACGCCTTGGCCGCCCCCCACTCCAGCCCGGGAACTTGCAGTTCAGGGTGGATGTCGGCGAACGATGCCGGAGTCAGGTCGTAGACGTCGTCGGGGAAGCGGTCGACGGCGAAGTCATCCCTCTGTACTGGGGTGACGCCAGCCGCCTGGAGCACTCTGGTGGGGTACCTCACCGCCCGACGCAGGACGGACAGGGGGTTCTCCGACTGTTCGTCGATATCGGTGGCCAGCAGCCGGGCCACTTCTTCGCCGATCTCAGATGCGGCGGCGGACCCGGCAGCCTCAGCCGCCTCTCGGACCCCTGCGCCCATCTCTGGCAGCCGGCCCTCCACGGCCGACACCACCCAGCCGGGCAGGGCTTGGCTGATTCCCTCCGACAGCACCTGAGCGCACTCGAAAAGCCGCTGTTCGGCGGCCCAAAGCCCGTCGTTGGCCATCTTGGCGTCCTGCGACTCGGCGGCCCAAAGCCCGTCGTTGGTCAAGGGAGCGGGGCCGACGAGTGCAGACCTAACGCGGCGTTCAAATTGCCGGAGCGGAGGCCTTCCAAGTCGAGCGTGGCGTAGCGGTATCCGGCGTCACGCACGGCCTGCACCACCGCGTCCCGCTGGGCCACCACGTCGGTCAACCGCTCTTCGGGCACTTCGATGCGGGCCAGATCACCGTAGTGGCGCACCCGCAGCTCGGCGAAGCCCATCTGCCTCAGGGCGGCCTCGGCGTCTTCCACCGACGCCAGCGCGCCCAGCGTCACCGGCGTCCCGTAGGGGATCCGGGAGGCCAGGCACGGGGCGGCCGGCTTGTCCCAGGTGCGAAGCCCCAGCCGCTGCGACCATTCCCGAACGTCGGCTTTGGAGAATCCGGCGTCCGCCAAAGGGAACACCGCGCCCCGCTCGGCCGCGGCCCGCTGCCCTGGACGATGGTCGCCTAAGTCGTCGGTGTTCACCCCCAGCGCCACCGTGTACGAGTCGGCCGCCGCCAGCGGGGCCACAGCATCCATCAGCGCATCCTTGCACCAGTAGCACCGCTCGCCGTCGTTGGCCACGTAGGCGGCCTGCTCCATCTCGGCGGTGTGTACCTCGCGCCACTGAAGCCCCCACTCGGAGGCCAGCGACGCGCAGTCTCGGCGCTCGGCCTCGGCCAGCGACGGCGACACCGCGGTCACCGCCTGGGCTCGGTCGCCCAGCACGTCGTGGGCCACCCAGGCCAGGAACGAGGAATCGACCCCGCCGCTGAAAGCCACCATCACCCGGTCCATCTCGGCCAGATCACTCCGCAACCGCTCCCAGTCGCCCACGCCACCATTGTGGTCTTTCACTGGCTGCCCGTGAAACGGGGAGCAGAAATAATCGGTCACTGTTGACCGCTCCACTAGGCGCCATGTACTAGGCAGTAGCGTGATTCTGGATGCGGAGATGGGTCGCGCTCGTAGGACTCTTGCTTAGCCTCATTCTGGTCTGGGCAGGTTCTGCCACAGCCCAGTCTGGAGACGAAGCCGACGGCTCTCAGCCGACGGTGCTGGAGGGCACCCTTCGATTGGGCTTCGACCAGTTTTTCGCCGGAGTTGAGATCACCGTGGCCGACCAATCCGGTGCGAGAATCGGCCAGGCAGTCACCGATGCCGAAGGCCAATGGTCAGTGGCGGTGCCCGGTTCCGGCACGTACCGGGTCGCCCTTGACGAAGGCACACTCCCCGATGGGGTCGGGTTGAGGCAGGGGTTCGAGTCCACCGTCGAGGTGGCGGTGACCGATGGTGCCTCCCGAGCGGTGGTGTTTGCAGTAGGCGAAGCCCCCAAAGGCACCCCATTCGGGGAGCGGGCGGCGCAAACGGTGTTCAACGGCCTGAAATTCGGTTTGATCATCGCCATGAGCGCCATCGGTCTGTCGCTCATCTACGGAACCACCGGCCTGGTCAATTTCGCCCACGGGGAGTTGGTGACCTTCGGCGCGGTCATCGCCTGGTACTTCAACAGCTCTTGGGGCGAGCTGAACCTGATTGCGGCCGCCGTGGTGACCATGATCGTGTGCGGAATGCTGGGTGCCGGGCTGGAAACCGGATTGTTCCGCCCACTGCGCTACCGACGGTTTGGCGTCTTCCAGCTTGTGGTGGTCACCATCGGTTTGTCATTGCTCGGTCGCCAGGTGATCCAGCTGTTCTTCGGGGCTGAGCCCCTTCCCTACACCGACTTCCAAGTGCAGAAGCGATGGGAGTTCGGACCCTGGGCGGTGACGCCCCGGGAGCTGATCACCGTGGCAGTCATAATCGCCATTCTGCTGGCCGTGGGGCTGATGCTCCAGTGGACCCGCTTCGGCAAGGCCACCCGGGCGGTATCGGACAACGCCAGCCTGGCCGAGGCGTCGGGCATCAATGTGAACCGGGTTGTGCTGATGGTGTGGACCATGGGGGCCGCCCTGGCCGGACTCGGCGGGGTGTTCCAGGGTCTCGACACAGACATCGACCCGTTCTTGGGATTCCAGCTCTTGTTGTTGATCTTCGCCGGGGTGGAGCTCGGCGGGCTGGGCACGGCGTTCGGCGCGCTGGCCGGATCGCTGATCATTGGCATGTCCACCGAGGTGAGCACGCTGTGGATCTCGCCCGAGCTGAAGTTCGTAGTGCCACTGGTCGCCCTCATCCTCATTCTGCTGTTCCGGCCCCAGGGCCTGTTCGGGATCAAGGCGCGGGTGGGATAATTGGACTTCGACATCATCTTTGGCAACGCGGCCCGAGCCGCTTTCGGGCCCGAGGCGGTGATCTTGGCCTTGGCCGCTATCGGCCTCAACGTACATTTCGGCTTCACCGGGCTGTTGAACATAGGCCAAGTGGGGTTCATGCTGTTGGGGGCCTACGGCACCAGCGTGTCGGTAGCCACCTTCGGCTGGTCGCTGTGGGTGGGCGTGGTGGTGGGTCTAGCTCTGGCGGTGGCGCTGGCGGTGGCGCTCGGCTTTCCCACTCTGCGCCTCCACACGGTGATGTTCGCCATTGTCACTCTTGCCGCGGCCGAGATCATCCGGATCCTCATCGGATCCACCGATGCCATCGGACTCACCGGCGGCCCGCTCAGCGTGAGCTTTGACGCCGGGGCGTTCTATGACCTGAACCCCTACCCCGACGGGCCTCATGACCGCTACGGCATCGGCACCTTCGAGTTCACTGGCCAGCAGATGTGGGTGATCACCGTGGGCTGGGTGCTGGTGGCGCTGGTCAGCCTGGTGGTGTACCTGATCGTGCGCAGTCCATGGGGACGGGTGCTGAAGTCGATTCGAGAAGACGAGGATGCGGCCCGGAGCCTGGGCAAGAACGTGT
>JAPPKI010000099.1 GCA_028820035.1 bacterium
CGATTGCCTCTTGGATGGGACGCCGCCCCGTTCCAGCCTTCCACTCGACGTGCTGTCCCTCGCCGGGAAACGCTTCTGTGAACTCCTCAGGAGTCAGACGAGTCGATGGCTCGCGGCCAAACCAAGAAATGCGAGAAAACGCACTATTCGTCATTAAGACATCTTATATGAATCATTTGGAGCGAGTGGTGCAATAATAGTGCGATTGTGGGAGATGCGATAAGCCTGGCTAGGCAATCAACGGCTTTCTATGCTCAACCCATGGCAGGTCCAATGGATGGGGTAAAGGTGGTCGAGCTGGGGGTGTGGGTAGCCGGCCCCGCGGCGGGCGGCATTTTGAGCGACTGGGGGGCCGACGTGGTCAAGATCGAACCCCCCGCCGGCGACCCGGCAAGGACTTTCCAGCAGATGCTGGGCGGAGACATGCCCACCAATCCGGTGTTCGAACTGGACAACCGCTCCAAGCGCTCGGTGGTGGTTGATCTGGCCCATCCTGAGGGTCAGGCCATCGCAGCCGAGATCATCGACGACGCCGACGTGTTCCTCACCAACTTGCGGCTGAGCGCGCTCCAACGGCTGGGGCTCGACTACCAGTCGCTGGCCGCCCGCAACCCAGGGCTGATCTACTGCGCCATCACCGGCTACGGACTCGAAGGGCCCGACGCCGACCGCCCCGCCTACGACATCGCCGCCTTCTGGGCCCGCTCCGGCATCGCCGCTCAGCTCACGCCCCCCGGCGGCGCCTTGCCGTTCCAGCGGGGCGGGATGGGCGACCACAACGTGGGCCTGGCCGGAGCGGCGGCCATCAGCGCGGCGCTGTACCACCGAGAGCGCACCGGCGAAGGCCAAATGGTGTCGTCGTCGCTGTTCCGGGAGGGCATGTACACCATCGGCTTCGACATCAACGTGCTGTTGATGTGGGGCCTCAACATGGCAGTGGGCACCCGGGAGGCCATGGGCAACCCGGCCATCAACAACTACACCGCGGGCGACGGGCGGCGGTTCTGGGTGGTGGGCCTGGAGGGCGACCGCCATTGGCCCCCGCTGGCCCGAGCCGTGGGCCATCCCGAGTGGATCGACGACGAGCGGTTCGCCACCCCCCGAGACCGGGCGGTCAACGCCGTGGAGCTGATCGCGGCCCTAGATGAGGCCTTCGCCACTCGTCCGTTGGAGGAGTGGGCCGAGATCTTCGCTGCCGAGCCCGACATGTTCTGGGCCCCGGTGAACACCCTCGACGACCTGCTGGCCGACCCCCAGACCGGCCCGTCGGGTGCGTTGGTGGAGGTGCCCGACGGGGCCACCGGCACCACAATGCTGGCCACCCCGGTCGACTTCCACGGCACCCCATGGGCCCCTCGCAGCCTGGCGCCCGAGTTGGGGGAGCACACCGACGAGGTGCTGGCTGAAATGGGCCGCACTCCCGATCAGATAGCGGAGTTGCGCTCCAGCGGCACCGTGGCCTGAGCCTTCGTTGGGGCAGGGCCATAGGATGTCGCCGTGAATCAGACCACAGGACCGCGTCCTTTCGAGGGTCAGGCGATAATCGTCACCGGAGCCAGCCGCGGCGTAGGCGCAGGCCTGGCCGTCCGCCTCGGCGAGCTGGGCGCGGGGGTGGCCTGTGTTGCCCGAGCCACCGACTCGGCCCGATTCAAACTGCCCGGCACGGTGGACGAAACCGCAGCAGCAGTTGACGAGGCTGGCGGCGACGGCTTGGCCGTGCCCTGCGACCTGTCTCGTCCCGAACAGATCGAGGCCATGGTGGAAACCGTGGTGAACCACTTCGGCCGCATCGACGCCCTGGTGAACAACGCCGCGGTGACCTTCGTGGGCGACCTCGAGATTGAGCTAAAGCGCTATGAGCTGACCATGGCCATCAACACCACCGCCCCGCTGCTGGCCACCCAGCTTTGCCGACCCCATTTGGCCGAACGCGGCGGGCGAATCATCAACGTCTCATCGGCGGCCGGGCTCGCCTATTTCCCATCGCTGATGACCTACGGCATGTCCAAAACCGCACTGGAGCACCTGACCGTGAGCAGCGCGGCCATTCTGGCCGAAGACGGGATCGCGGTGAACTGCTTCCGCATCGACACCGCGGTGGCCAGCGAGGGCTTTGTGATGAACGCTCCCGACGCCGATCACTCCACATGGGCCGACACCTCGGTTTCCGCCGAGGGCATCGTGTGGATGCTTCAACAGCCCACCTCCTACACCGGAAAGCTGGAGAGCATGGTGGGCCTAGCCCAGCGGGAGGGCATCATGGCCGAGATTGCCGACAAGACCAGTTCCAATGCTCCTTCCGCGAGCCAATGGAGCATCGACCGCGCCCGGGGCATTGTCTAAGGCCCGGGAGGTTCACTCCTTCTGTCGCATCTGCACCGCCATGTGCGGCATCACGGTCACCGTCGAGGGCGACCAGGTATTAAAGGTGAGAGGCGACGACGCCCACCCCATCTCCAAGGGCTACACCTGTCCGAAGGGCCGGGCACTCCCCGAGTGGCACCACCACCCGCACCGGCTCAACCAACCCCAGATAGGCGATCAGGCCGCGGGGTGGGACCAATGCCTCGACGACTTGGGCAGCCGCCTCGCTGACATCATCGACCAGAACGGTCCCGATGCGGTGGCCATGTATCTGGCCAGCGGCTCCGCGTACGACGCCAACGGCCGCCGGGCTGCCGAGCGGTTCCTGGGTGCCATCGGCTCCCTCCAGAAGTACACCGCCACCACCATCGACACCCCCATGCGCCCGCTGGTGGCCGAGCTCATGGGGGGCTGGTCGGGGATCACCCCCATGTGGGATCAAGAAGCGGCCCGAATGCTCCTGCTGGTAGGCACCAATCCCGTGGTGTCCCACGGCCACGGCAACGGTCTGGCTGATCCCATCCGCCGACTTCGAGCCCAGCAAGAGCGGGGGCCGGTGTGGGTGGTCGACCCTCGCCGCACCGAGACCGCCCACCTCGCCGACCACCATCTGGCCCCCCGGCCCAGCACCGACTACCTGATTTTGGGCTGGCTGGTGCGTGAGCTGTTGGTGGATGGGGCTGACTGGGACTACTTAAACGAGCACTCGGTAGGGGTAGAAGACCTCACCGCCGCGGTGGCCCCCTTCAATCTGGACCGTGCGGCAGCCGGAACCGGGATAGACCCCGCTGAACTGCTCGACCTCCTCGACGCGGTGCGAACCGCGGGCCGGTTGTCGGTGCTGTCGGGCACCGGCGTGTCCATGGGCCGCCACGCCAACGTGACCGAGTGGCTGCTCTGGGCGCTGGCCGTGGTCACCGGCTCCTACGACCAGCCGGGAGGGATGTGGTTCAACCCCGGCTACCTGATGCAGCTCGACACGCGTGATTGGCAGCCCTCCGACGGCCAGCCCGAACCCGGACCGGCCAGCCGTCCCGAGTTCCCCCGCCGCTTCGGCGAGTATCCGTGCGCTGCCTTGGTAGACGAGATCGAGGCCGGCAACGTGCGGGCACTGGTGGTGGTGGGCGGCAACCCGCTGATCGCCTTCCCCGATCGAGACCGGACCCAGGCGGCATTCGAATCTCTCGACGTGCTGGCGGTGGCCGACGTGGTGGAAACCGACACCACCGCGCTGGCCACCCACCTGCTGCCTGTGGCTGGCCAACTGGAACGAGCCGACCTGCCCTGGATGTTGGATGCCTACCAGCCGGCCATCGCCACCCACTACACCCCGGCGGTGGTCCCTCCCGGCGCCGACCGCCGGCTCATGTGGCAGGTCTTCGCCGACCTGGGCCGCCGACTGGGCGTGGGAGTGCTGCCTCGGGGCATCGACGCCGACACCGCCACCGACGAAGACCTCCTAGAACTGATCGCCGAGCGGGGCCGCAGCGATGCCGCCACCGTGCTGGCCGCCCGACGCGGGTTGGTAGGCGAAGCCAACCCGGTTCACGGCTGGGTTCTCAACCGAGTGCTGCCCGAAGGCCGCTGGCGACTGGCCCCCGAGCCGCTGGTGGCGCAGCTTGCCGACCTCGACCGCCCCGCGCCCCTGGTGCTGCTGCCCCGCCGTCAGATGCGAACCATGAACGGTCAGCTCCGCGACTTGGGCGACGTGGGCCCTGAAGTGCTGATCCATCCCGACCACGGCATCGCCGACGGCCAGCCTGTGCAGGTGCGCAGCGCTCACGGCGAGTTGGTGGGCACGGCTCGCACCAGCGACGAGATCGCCTCTGGGGCGGTGTCCATCCCCCACGGCTGGGCCGACCCCAACGTCTGCGCCCTCACCACCGCCGAAGTCGACGTCGATCCCCTCACCGGCATGGTCTGGCAGTCGGGACTGCCGGTTCAGCTCAGCCCGGCGTGATGGTCATGGAGCAAGTTCGATGAGCCCCATAGAAGCGAACTTGCTGAAGCTCAAGCTCCCCAAGGAGCTGGGCGGGCTCGAAGCCGACCTGAGGACCCAGTTTCTGGCCACCGAGGCCGCCAGTCGCGCCGACGGTTCAGCGGGCTGGAATGAGACGTTCACGACGACTTCCGCGGCCATCGCCGCCGCTCGCCTGCCGCAAGAAGGCATGGAAGAAGTCGCAGGCAGCGCCACCGGCGGGGCCGCCTGGCCGCCATTCACCGGCACGTTTCCACTGTCAGGACGGGCTGCGCCTGCCCCTGACGGTGTGGTGTTGACCGGTCGATGGGGATTCGCCTCTGGCATCGTCGATGCCGCCTGGGTGGTGGCCGGCTGCACCACAGAGTTGGGACCGCGGTGGGCGGTGATCCCGGTAGAGCAGGTGACCGTGCACGACACCTGGCAAGTGAGCGGGTTGGTGGAGACCCTGAGCCACGACTACAGCGTGGACAACGTGTTCGTGCCCCACAGCCGGTTGTTCGAGTTGTCGCAGCCACCGCCCCGGGGCGGGATCCTCCACCGGCTGCCCATGTATGCGCTTATCAGCCCCGATCATTGCGGCGTGAGCCTGGGAATCGCCCGGCGGGCGCTGGATGAGCTCGCAATTGCCGCGGCGGGCAAGAACCGGCTGACCAGCGCGGCCCCCCTCGATGAGCGGCCGGCTTTCCAGCGCGATCTGGGACAGGCCGACACCAAGCTGCGAGCGGCCCGGGCGCTGGTGCTGGAAGTGCTGGACGAGATCTGGACAGCGGGAGCCGCAGGAGAGCCAGTGGAGGACGAAGTAGTCCAGCGGGCTCGAGCCGCGGCCACCCATGCGGCCGACACCGCCGTCGAGGTGGCGTCAATGGCCTACCGCCGGGGCGGCGGGACGGTGCTGTAC
This sequence comes from bacterium, assembly GCA_028820035.1. GTDB lineage: Bacteria > Actinomycetota > Acidimicrobiia > Acidimicrobiales > Bin134 > Poriferisocius. The sequence goes on from JAPPKI010000099.1 coordinate 5,244, forward strand.
CAAGACCATCCTCTCAACCAGTGCTTCCGAGACGCCCACGCCGCTACTCAACACGTCCATGTGACCGATGAGATGTACGAGTTGGTGGGCGCCAACCTGCTCGGAAAAGCGCCGGATTAGGAACTCGCGGGCGCGGGCTCGCTGGCTGGGCGGTTCGCCGGGCCCATGAGCTCGCCCCCCAAGGCAATGGCCCCGGCCAGTGCCATCACCATGATTATCGACGATCCGGTGAAAAGAACCTCGGCACCCCAGGCCTCATAGACCGGCCCAGTGGCCAATGCGGCACTCCCGGCCACCGTCAAACCCATCGCGCCATAAAGCCCCTGGGCCGCGGCAGCCTGATCGGTGGGCGCCGAGATAGCCACTGCCAACTGCCCGGCGGGCAGGGTGAACGCATCGAACATGGCGTGAAATGCTGAAATCGCAATGAGCACCCACATGAACTCCACGTAGCCGTACACGAACATGCAGGCCACCGCCCCCATGATCGAGTACGGCATCACCCGCATGGGTCCCACTCGCTGCGCCAATTTGCCCCCAAACGGCGCCAGGGGAATCATCGGCACCGCAAAAAGACTGATCGACAGACCAATGATTATTGTGCTGCCGCCCAAGTCGTCGATCAGCAACGCCCATGAGGCCTCGAACACGCCGATGGTGGTGAAGAAGGCGATGCCAGCCAGAATTCCGGCCAACATCGGCCTGATTCCCAACAGTCGGAATACGGGAACTTTGGTGTGAGATGTGGCACCAGCCGACATGTCCAGTCTCAGCACCCAGCCATACAC
>JAPPKI010000269.1 GCA_028820035.1 bacterium
ACGACGACTACGCCGCCATGGAAGAGGTGCTCACCCGGCGGCTCACCAACTACCTAAACGAGCGGGACCGCCCGGTAGAGGAGAAGGGCAAGTTCGCCTACCCGCCGCAACTACTGGTGGTGGACGGAGGCAAGGGGCAACTGGGCGTGGCCGAGCGGGTGCTTGCCGAGTTGGGCCTCGACGGGGAGATCTTCCCCGCGGGACTGGCCAAGGAGTTCGAGCAGTTGTTCGTACCCGGCCGGATTGCTCCGGTGGAGATCCCGAGGCCGTCGGAGAGCCTGTACTTGCTCCAGCGCATCCGGGACGAGAGTCACCGGTTTGCCAACGACTACCACCGCCAGCTCCGAGGCAAGCGGATGAACCGATCCTCGCTGGACGGCATTGCCGGCCTCGGGCCCACCCGCCGTGCCCGGCTGGTGAAAGAGATGGGCGGGGTGCGGGCGGTGGAGCGGGCCTCACTCGACGTCTTGCTGAGGCTGAGCTGGCTTCCTGATGCGGTGGCCCATTCGATCTACGAGAAGCTCCACGGCCCACAAGCGGATCGGTAGCCTGAGGTCGTGGCCGAGTTCGTTGTGATCACCGGGATGTCGGGAGCGGGCCGATCGCAGGCCGCCAATCACTTTGAAGACTTGGGCTGGTATGTGGTGGACAACCTGCCCCCCGCACTGGTGCCCAAGGTTCAAGAGTTTGCCGATGCCCTCGACAGCGGCATCTCCCGAGTGGGCCTGGTGCTGGGGCTGAACCTCTACTACGAGGATGTCGCCCCCGCACTGGTCGAGCTCAAGGAATCAGCTCAAGGGTCGGTGCGCATCCTCTTTCTCGACGCTTCAACTCCGGAGCTGGTGAAAAGATTCGAGAGCACCAAGCGTCGGCATCCGTTCTCCAGCGTCCCGCCGATGGGTGTGTCCGACGCCATCGAGGCCGAGCGGGAGGCTCTGGTCAACTTGCGCAGCCAGGCCGACGTGGTGGTGGACACCTCCGAATACAGCATCTACCAGCTCAACCACTTCATCGACGAGGTATTCGAACTGGACGCCGGACCGGATTCGATGACCACCCGGATCATGTCGTTCGGCTTCAAGCACGGCATCCCGCTCGACGCCGACCTGGTGTTGGATTGCCGTTTCCTGCCCAATCCCCACTGGGTGGAGGAGCTTCGCCCGCTCACCGGTCAAGACGAGGCAGTGAGAGACTTCCTGCTCAACGGCCAGCCCATGGCTGAGACCTTCCTGCAAAAGACCGAGGACCTGTTGACAATGTTGGTACCGGCCTATGTGCGGGAGGGCAAGTCGTATCTCACTATCGCCTTCGGGTGCACCGGAGGCCACCACCGCTCAGTTTTTGTGGCTGAAGACATCAACCGCCGACTCATCGTGAACGCAGATCTCGGCGTCCGCCCCCTCGTCGTCCACCGAGACATCGACAAATAGCCCGGAGAGGCAGCAGCACCGGGTTCAGGTGGCGTCCCCGTTCCCATATTTCGCCACTATTGCTTCACTGGCCTCCCACAGCCGGGCCCCGTTTTCGGGGTCGGCGGCGCTGTCTGAAACCGCCTTGCGGTTCATCAGATGGAGATACATCCCGGTGGATGCTCCTGCCTCAGGAGCGCAGCAGAGGTAGATGATCGGTGCGATGGCCTTCTCGGGGGATCGGAAGAACAGCCGAAGGGCCGGGTTGACGATCGGCTTCAGCAGCGCCGGCGCATCTCGGGCGATTTTGGTGGACACGCCGCCTGGGCACAGCGCATGCACGGCCACCTCCGGGTTCTCGTGCGGGTTCAGGCGGCGTGACAGCTCGGTGGCATAGGTGCTCAACACCAGCTTGCTGAGCCCGTAATGCCGCATGCTCTCCTTGATCCCGTATTCGGCGTATCCGCCGAGGTTGTTGAATTCGATTGCCTCATAGGAACGGTGCGATTCCGATGAGACGAACACGATTCTCGGTAGTTCTTCGCCGGGCCCCGCGGCGCGGATGACGCCGTCCTTCAGCCATCGGTCGATCATCACCCGCTTGGACAGGAAGTGAACGGCGAACATGGTGTCGTACCCCTGAGGGGTCTCCCTCGCAGTGGGCGTCATCAGGCCGGCGTTCATGAGTGCGATGTCGATCCGGGTGTCCCTCCGTTGCAACTCGTCGCAGCAGCGACGCACCGAGCTGACATCGGCCAGGTCCACCTCCACCATCTCCACGGTCTCCGAACCCGACGCCTCCTTGATCTCATCGCAGGTCTCGTTGTGACCGGGGCGGCAGGCCAAGATCATGTTGCCGCCTCGCCGAGCCAGTTCGATGGCCGCCGCCCGCCCCAACCCGCTGTTGGCCCCGGTCACCAGACACGTCTTGCCGTCGATTCGCACGCTGTCGGGAACCGGTTCCACATCGGGGGTCCTCAGATTGCGGAAGTCGCGAACCGCCCCGGTGATCGCGTTGACCACGGTGCGTTTCTTTGGTGCTTGGCTCATGGCCAACGGTACATCTTCGCTCGACGGCCGCTTCGCGCCAGTTAAACCTTGCTTGGCCTATTCGAATGGAATCGCATAGGCCTCACGGTAGGCCGCGAAGGTCTCGTTTATGACCGGCTCGCTCAGCCCGAAGTGTTCGAGTCGGTAGTGGTGTTTTCCGAATCGGTTCTGGGGGTTCGCGGCCACGTAATGCTCGGCCAGCGCCGTGGCCTCGTCGTTGAAGTCGATTCCCGCCACCTCGTAGATCCGTTGGAGCTGGGCAATTGGATCGCGCACTAAGTCGTAGTAGGAGACATCGACGAATCGACCCACCGGTGATTCGGCTCGGGTCCTCATGGCCCACTCAACCATCCGGTGCGTCTTGTGGCACCAGTGCCGCCCGATCTCTGTGGGGTCCACCTCATCGCTGAACATGCCCCGGCCGTGGGCCACCATGCTGCAAAAGGAGGCGACGGCGATGCGGGGATCGCGGTGGGTCTGCACCACCGTGGCGCCATCGAACACCTTGAGGAAGACGTCCAGGTACTCCAAGTGGTGCGGGGTCTTGAGCACCCAGGCGCGGGCCGGTCGCGGCCAGGTAAGCACCTTCAGGACCCGGCGAAAGTACTGGTAGGTCGCTGTATGGTCTTGTTCTGCCAGCCAGCGGGAATAGCTCGGCACGTGCAAGATGGCTTCGGCTGACTGGCTCATGAAATTGAGATCGAGGAGCAGCACGTCTTCTTCGGGCTGCTCGCGGTCGATGGGATGGACCGCCATGAAGTCGGGGGCCAAGTAGGAGATCATCCGCTCGGCCAGCACCGCCCTCCTCTTGCGAGATCGCTCGGCGCGCTCGGCAGTTTTAGCCGCCGTCACAGGCAACAGCGCTTCATTGCCGGAGATGCCACGGATTTCCGGGTTGGAATACAGCAGGCGGTGCAGCAGTGTGGTCCCGGTGCGCTGCAAGCCGGTGATCATGATGATGGTGCCGAGGTCGATGTCGTCGATCTCAGGATGCCGCTTGAGCAGGTCTTGGATCCGCAAGCGCTGAACCAGTGCGCTGGCCAGCCTCGATTTCTGGACAATTAGACCGGTTGGAGTCAGTCGAGCTTCGTCGTTGATCGAATTCACTAGCACTTGCAACGCCTCCAAGTGCCCGTCGTCACCGAAGTCGGAGAGCCCGGTTTTGCGCGTTGCGTGCTTGACGAGTTTGTTGACCTCTAGGCGGCCAGGGAGTCCGAGGCGCTGGCTGGCACGACCGAGCCGATTGACGGCCCGGATGGGGACCGGCCGATAGGGATTCTCGTAGTCGGTGGACGTCAAGCCGCTAGTCCCGCAAGCTGCTCAACGGCACCACCCGGCACTGCGGCTGGGGAGTCTCGGCGGCCCGCACCCATCGGAACGACATGGTGCCGAGCGAGTGGCCTGCGGTTTCGATCCAGTTGGGCAGGCCGGGATCCTCATGGGCCACGATCAGGCGCACCGACCCATCGGCTTCGTAGTGGGCCAGATGGCTGTTGGTGTGGATCGTGAAGTGGCGATAGTCCAGCGATTCCATCCAGTAGTTGCTGAGCTGGAAATTCCAATACTCGCATTCCGGGGGAGTGGCCTCGATCACCAGCGCCTGGTCGGGTCCCAGGGCCCAGTGGCTGTGGTAGTAGGTGATGTTGGGATCGCCCCCGGCATTCAGCGACACGTCTGGGTCGAACTGCGGAAGCTCGTTGCTGTGCTTGGAGAAATCACGGGCCCACTTGGTGAACAGCAACGGAGCGCCCATCACCAGCGCCCCCACGTTCTTCAACCCGTCATCCAAAGCCTTTGGCGTCAGGTGTGAGGGTTGGCGCTCTTCGGGGGCGCAGTTGATGCGCTCGATGGACAGCTCGGCGGGGATCTCCGCTTTGCGGTCGGCAAAGGTCTGACGCACCACCAGGGTGCCGGTCTCGGGGGTCATCGGCAGCCAGTTGCCCTCCTGGGGGGTGCTGCTCAGGATCAGCTCGAAACACCCGTCGGCGTCCATCTCGATCTGATCGGCTTCGATGTGCCCTGTTGGGGGCAGGCCGCCCCCTTGGCCGTAGTTGCCTGATTGGGTTCCGATGCTCAGGTAGGCGATGTTGTTGCGCCTTCCGGCGATCTTGTAGTCGTAGCTCCCGTCCAACGCCGCGGTGTAGTAGTAGTTGTCGGGATTGTCGGCGCCCAGCTTGGTGGTCTCGTTGGCCACCCGGTGCATCACCGGTGCCTTGGGGTCGGCATGCTCGATGAACGCCATCAGCCCGGCCCGGGCGAGTCGGCTCAAGTGCCGGTAGCCCTCCGCCTGGTTGAACGGATCGCGCGGCGCGCCGGGGAAGTTCATCGCCGCCCCCGCCGCCTTCAAGGAATCGCAAAACTCCTCCCAGGCTTTGCCGCTCACTACCCGCTGTTCGGCCACATCGTCGAGCGTCTTGCCCCGCATCTTCCGGACCAGAAGGGAGATTCGTCGAAAGGCACCGAGCACTCGAATAGCAAGCCGTCGCATGGCGAATGTCTAGTGACGGCTTCGGCTTGGCGGCAACATGGGTCCGGCACACCGCGGTGTTGTTGAACCATGATGGTCCGGTGAGATTCGGCCTGCTCCTGACCTCGGTTCACGGCCGGTCGGTGCCCGCGCGCCAGCAGATCGCCGAGCACCACGAGTTGATCTCTGTGGCCGTGGATCATGGGTTCGACCTAGTGGTGGCAGGCCAGCATTTCGCAGCCCCGACGTTGCGCTACCTCCAGCCCATCCCGTATCTGACCTCGATCGCCATGCGATTCCCGTCGGTCAGCGTCGCCACCGGCATCCTGCTGCTGCCCCTGCACCATCCCCTCACCATCGCCGAGGAAATGGCCACCATGGACGCGGTGATCGGCGGGCGGGCGATCATGGGCGTGGGCATCGGCTACAGCCAAGACGAGTTCGACGCCTTTGGCGTCGACCGCACCACCCGAACCGAGCGGTTCGAGGAGGCGGTGGAGATCATCCGGGCATTGTGGACCGGCCAGCCCATGACCCACCAGGGCCGGTTCTTCCGGCTCGACAGCGTGGAGGTGTCCACGCTTCCCGTCCAAGAGCCCCATCCTCCGATATGGGTCGGGGCCCAGGTGGAGGTATCGGTGCGGCGGGCCGCCCGGGTGGGCGACGCCTGGTACGCCGCGCCGTTCCCCACCCACCGAGAACTCATCAACCTCTACCAGGCCTATCTGGAGGAGCGAGCGGCCCACGGCAACCGGGCGCGGGCCGCCATCCCGGTGCGCCGGGAGGTCTACATCGCCGACGGCCCCGCAGAAGCCGAAGCGGCAGTGGCCGCGGGAGCATCGTCGCGCTATGGCACGTATCGCTCGTGGGGGCTTGACGTTGACGACGGCATTGGCAAAAGCGATTGGCTGGACAACCGCTTTGTGCTCGGCAGCCCATCCGATGTGGCGGAGGGGCTCTCTCAGCTCATGGCCCAGGTGGAGCACTCCCACTTCGT
>JAPPKI010000011.1:0-1049 GCA_028820035.1 bacterium
CGGGGCGGTGTACGACTCCGGCAACTATCGCGGGACTCTTGACCGTGTTGTCGAGATCTCCGGCTATGAGTCCCTGCGTCGAGAGCAGTCCTTGCGTCGGGATCGCGGCGACCGGTGGCTTCTCGGTATCGGGGTATCCACCTACATCGAAGTGACCGGCAACGGGCCCACCGAGGAGTTTGCCTCCGTCGCCATTGAACCGGATGGAAGCGCGACCGTCCTCTGCGGTGTCTCCTCCCAGGGGCAAGGCCACCAGACCACCTACGCCCAGATCGCCGCCGCGCAGTTGGGTCTGCCAGTGGACAAGATCCGGGTGATCCAGTCCGACACCGCCGTCGTTCCTCGGGGAAATGGAACCTATGGCTCGCGCTCGCTCCAGTTGGCCGGAAGCGCCGTCGACAAGGCAGCACAGGCCGTGGTTGAACAGGCCTGCCAGCTCGCCGTAGAGCGGCTTGAGGCCAACCCCGCCGACATGGTCGTTCTGGACGGCATCGGCGTCGGCATCATTGGCAGCCCCGCCACCGCCATCAGTTGGGCAGAACTGGCGCCGTTGGCCGTGGAATTCGATTTCGATCAAGGGGCCCGGACGTATCCATCGGGTGCGCACATCTCGGTGGTGGAAGTCGATTGGGAAACCGGCGCCGTCCGGGTGATTCGCCACATCACGGTCGACGACTGCGGAAATGTCGTCAACCCGATGCTCGCTCAGGGCCAACAACACGGCGGAATCGCCCAAGGCGTGGCCCAAGCCCTGTGGGAGGAGATGAGCTACTCCGATGACGGCCAACCCCTGACCTCAACCCTGCTCGACTATCTCGCACCCTCTGCCGGAGAGCTGCCCTCTTATGAGACCAACAGCATGGTGACCCCTTCGCCCTTGAACCGGCTGGGCGTCAAGGGCATTGGCGAGGCCACCACCATCGGGTCGACGCCGGCGGTCCACAACGCGGTTCTCGACGCTCTGGCACCGTGGGGTGTAGAACATCTCGACATGCCCGTCTCACCCGAGAAGATCTGGAGCGCAATCAATGGATGACATCCCGCAAGTC
>JAPPKI010000011.1:1059-5915 GCA_028820035.1 bacterium
CCCGAGGAGATGGCCAGTCGCTATCGCCAACTCCGAGAGATCATGGAACGCCACAGCCTGGATGCGGTTTTGATCGGTGGGGCCACGGGGCCGCACGACACGTCGGTCCAGTACTACTGCAATTGGCCGCCGCTGTTTCCGGTGTATCTGATTGTGCCCCGCGACGGCGACCCCGAGCTCGTGGTCCGGCTCTGGAACCACATTCCCGATGCCGAGCGGATCTCGGTTGTCGAGAACATCAGCTTTGGCGGCGACGACCACTCAGATCTGGTGACCCGTGTGGCTGAGCGCCTAACCGGCTACCGCCGTATCGGCACCATAGGCGTGGTTCCCTACACCGACGCAGCCGCATTCGGATCGGAGCGTCTGGTCAATCTCAATGCCGACTACTACGCGATTCGCCTGGTCAAGACCGAAGAGGAGATGAAGTACGTCCGCATCGCCTCCAGCATGAACGACGATGCCGTGGCGGCCCTGGCGTCAAAAGCCACGCCGGGGATGAACGAATACGAACTGGCCAAAGTGATCGAGGACGTCTATCTCGATCGCCGCGGGACCAACCTCATCCATTTCACCCTCACCACTTCCATGGCTAATCCGGAGTTCTTCGTGCCCCACCAGTACCAGCCCGACCGGGTCATCGAGGCTGGTGATGTTCTGGTGACCGAGATCAGCACCACCTTCTGGGGCTACACCGGGCAGATTCTGAGAACACTCTGCATCGAGGGGGAGCCCCCGCCGCTCTACCAGGAAATGTACGAAGTGGCCGAGAACACCTACTCCAGCATTGTGAGCATTATGCGCACCGGAGCGACGATCGGTGAGGTGCTGGACCGGGCCGAATTCATTCACGAGGCAGGGTTCGACATCTGGGACGACCTCGTGCACTGCTACGGGGGCGGAGGCTACTTGGCTCCCATTATCCGCACCCGGCCGAACCGCGGCGCCACGCACCCCGACGACTGGGCCTATCCCGACGGCGCGGTCTTGGTGGTTCAGCCCAACGTCATCGACCTCAATGCACGGGCAGGCGTCCAAGTGGGAGACTCAATGTGGCTTCGTCCCGACGGAGTTGAGGTGACCCAAGCGCACCCGAGGGAGCTGATTCGCTGTGGTTGAGAAAGTTGTAGAACTTCGGGACATTTCCAAGCGCTTTGGCGATGTCCAGGCCAACGATGGCATCGACTTTGACCTCCGGGCCGGTGAGATTCATGTCTTGCTCGGCGAGAACGGCGCCGGCAAGACCACCCTCATGAACGTCATGTTCGGCCACGTTCTGCCCGATGCCGGCTCCATCTGGGTCAGAGGGCAACCAGCCGAAATCGCATCCCCCCATGACGCCCTCGCGCTGGGCATCGGAATGGTGCACCAGCACTTCTCACTGGTCCCCACTTTCACAGTGGCGCAGAACATCGTGCTCGGATCGCGCCCGGTTCTCGACCTACGCCTCAAGCCCCTGGCTATTCGTCGTGAGATCACGGCGTTGGCCGAGAAATTCGGAATGCCAATGCCGGCGTCGACTCCTGTTCGCGATCTCCCAGTTGACCTCCAGCAAAGGGTCGAGATCCTGAAGGTTCTCTATCGCGGCGCCAGCATCCTGATCCTCGACGAGCCGACGTCGCTGCTCGGGCCTCGGCAAATCGACAATTTGCTGGGCATCCTTGAAGACCTCCGCTCCAGCGGGCATTCGATCGTGCTGGTCACACACAAGTTGGCCGAAGTCACCCAGGTGGCGGACCGAGTCACCGTGATTCGCTCCGGCAAGAAAGTGGCGGAGGTCGAACGAGGAGAGTTCGACGAGCGCACCCTCACCAGGGCAATGACCGGTAGGGAGATCAGCACCATCAAGGTGGACCACACGTCATTGGAAGACGATGTCGACGCCGTTCTCCAAGCAAGCGATCTGGTCACATCCGGGGTGGGGGGCAATTCCCTAGACGGATTGAGCCTGTCAGTCCGGGCCGGTGAGATTCTCGGAATCGCAGGAGTGGAGGGAAACGGACAGCGCGATGTCGTCAACGCCATCACCGGGCTTAGCCACCTCGAGTCCGGCACTGTGCGGATTGACGGCGTGGACATAACCGGCTCCGAGCCAGCTCGTCTACGCGACAGCGGCCTGGCCGTCATCCCCGAAGACCGCCATGGCTGGGGGCTGATACTGGACATGACCTTGGCAGAGAACCTGGCCATCAACGAGATTCCCGCGGGCAATTTCAGCCGTCGTGGACTCCTGGACTGGAAGCGAATCCGGAGACAGTCCGACGCTTTGTTGGAGGAATACGACGTTCGTCCCGCTGATTCCAGCCTCATGGCTGGCTCCCTTTCCGGCGGAAATCAGCAGAAAGTTGTGTTGGCCCGCGAGTTCTCTCGGAACCCAAAGGTGCTCATTGCCGACAACCCGACGTGGGGCCTCGATGTTGGCGCGGTCGACTATGTGCACCGCCGACTCCTGCAAGTCAAAGAGGCGGGCGCGGCTGTGCTGCTGCTGTCTCTGGACCTCGATGAACTGCTCAAGCTCAGCGACCGTGTGGCTGTGATGTATCGGGGACGGGTTGTGCTGGAGCGGGATGTGGATGAGCTTGATATGGATGACCTGGCCCTGGCCATGGCCGGAAGTCCCGTGGGGGTTTCGTAACGGCTTGCCTAAGTCGGCGGGAGCAGCATCATGGGATACGTAGGGGATTCCGTACCTCGACTTGAAGACCCTCGGCTCTTGCGTGGCGCGGGACGGTTTGTGGACGACATCGATCTGCCGGGCCAACTGTGGATGAGGGCGGTGCGCTCAACTTATGCCCACGGCGAGGTAGTGGGAATTGACACCGCCGCGGCTGAGGCCATGTCCGGTGTTCGGTTGGTGCTCACCGGAACCGATGTTGCCCACGTCGAGCCCATTCCGCTCCGGTTGCCGTTCGATGGCCTCGGACTCGAGCGGGCGCTTCAACCGGTCTTGGCCCAGGATCGGGTTCGCTACGTGGGAGAGCCGGTGGCCATCGTGCTCGCCGAAGACCCGTATCTGGCTGAGGATGCCGCCGAGATGGTGGTTGTGGACATCGAACCGCTGGATGCCGTGGTCGACATGCGCCGCGCCCCCAGCGACCTGTCGCTGTGGGCTGACTCGTCGAACGAGATCTGCGTGTTGGAGAAGGGATACGGCGATATCGATTCGGCGTTTGATGCAGCCGAATGCGTCGTGTCCACCGAAGTTGCCATCGGGCGCCACTCGGGTGTCCCCCTCGAGACCAGAGGACTGGTCTGCGACTTCGACCCGGGCCGTGACGAGCTCACAGTTTGGGGGGCGACGCTGGTCACCCACTACCACCGTCAGGTCTTGGCCCGTCTGCTGTCGCGACCGCCGGCCAGCATTCACATGCGCTCGACCGATGCTGGTGGGAGTTTCGGGGTCCGCGGCGACTTCTTTCCCGAGGACTTTCTGGTTGCCTACGCGGCGGTCCTAACCGGCGGACCGGTCAAATGGATCGAAGACCGGGCCGAGAACCTCACCACCACCAACCACGCCCGGGAGCAGACCCATTCCATGCGAGGCGCCTTCGATACCGACGGGCGCCTGCTGGGCCTGGAGGCGGAGGTGTGGCACAACAAAGGGGCCTACATCCGCCCCACCGGGGTGATTGTGTCTGAGCTCACTCTGGGAATGATCCCCGGCCCCTACCGTCTTCCCGCTTACGCGTCCAAGATCCATGTCATCACCACCAACAAGACTCCGGTGGGCCCCTATCGGGCGCCGGGCCGCTATGAGCTGACCGTGGCCCGAGAGCAACTGCTTGATCTCGCGGCCGTCGAGTTCGGCCTCGACCCGGCCGAGATCCGCCGCAGAAACCTGCTCACGGCTGAAGAATTGCCCTATGAGCCCGGATTCCAACTGGCCGGAGAGCCGTTCCTGCTCGACTCCGGCGACTTCATCGGTTTGATCGACCAAGCGGGAGCGAAGCTCACCCAGTGGGAAGGCGAGCTCACAATGGGCAACGGCGATCGCCGGGGCGTAGGACTGTCGGTCTTCATGGACAAGAGCGGGCTCGGTCTCTACGAGACGGGAGCAGTCGACATCGACACCACCGGGGCCGTCCGGGTCTTCATCGGTGGGGCATCATCGGGTCAAGGCATCGAAACCGTGATGGCACAAATCGCCGCCGACGAGTTGGGCGTGGACCCGGCCGAAATCCAAGTCATCTATGGAGATTCGGACCTGGTTCCCGACGGGGTGGGCTCGTGGTCCAGCCGCTCGACGGTGATCGGCGGTGTGGCCGTACAAACCGCGGCCCGCCACACCGCTGACAAAGCCAAGCGGGTAGCCGCCGACCTGCTCGAGGCCGCCACTGAAGATCTGGTCCTGGCCGACGGCCAGGTGTTCGTGGCCGGGGCTCCGGCAAAATCGGTGACCCTCGGCCAGATCGCCGAAGCGTGTGGAACGCTTGAAGCAGCCGACCGTGGCGAAGAGCCCGGACTCGGGGCTCGCGAGATCGGAATCGATGAGCGGATGAACTACCCCTACGGAGCAGTGGTCGTCGATGCCTCACTCGACGCCGAGACCGGGCAAGTTCGCCTGCATCGAGTGTGGCTGGGATGCGAGGTGGGCAAGGCTGTCAACCCCCAGCTCGTCGAAGGCCAGGTGCTGGGAGGGTTCGCCCAGGGATTGGGTGGCGCCTTGCTCGAAGAGTTCGCTTTCGATGAACGAGGCCAGCCCCTGTCGGCCAACTTCATGGACTACCTGCTGCCCACCACGGCCGACTTGCCCCCCATCGAGACGGCGATTCTCGAAAATGCCCCCACACCGACGAACCCATTGGGCGCCAAGGGGGCGGGCGAGGCCGGCATCGCTGGCGCGGGCAGTGCGATTG
>JAPPKI010000191.1 GCA_028820035.1 bacterium
GTGGCCACCAGCGCTGCTCCGGCCACCACCCCGCCGCTCAGGCCACCGGCCGCCCAGCCCGCGGCGTAGCCCACCAGTGTGACTGCCATGAACCCGATTACCGCGCCGTAGGCCACCCGCTCCTCGATGCGGAGCTTCAGCGCCGTCAGATAAGTGAGACCGACGCCCACGAGCACGCAGTCGGCCAGCAGCAGCGCCACCCACAGCTTCATTGGCCAACGAACCTAGTTGCGGGGGAGCCACCGACCGCAGAAGTCGCGGGGCCACGGCTGGTCGCCCCTGCGGGCGTAGAGCAGACGGGCTCGGGCATCCTGCTCCTCGGGGGGCGCGTGGGCCGGATTCCCTTCACCGTCCACCGTTCTCCATGTCCGGGGCTCGAACTGATAGGCCCCGTAGAACAGGCCGTTGGCGCTTTCGGCCCGGTAGTTGTTGGTGGACTCGCAGAAGCGGAGGTTGTACCAGTGCTGTTCGGTGGGCTCGATGAACCCGTTTTCGACCCGCTCGCGCTCGGCCATGTCGTTGATCTCCGCGATGTACACCACCCATTCGGCCTCTTGTATCGACCGCGTCGCTTCGGCGATGCGAGTGTTGAGATAGGGGATGGCGCCGTCGAGGCGTCGGGCGCGAGCCTCGGTTCGCTCCCGCTCTCCCGGCACGTTCTCCTTTGCGTCGATGGCCTCGTCCACCATTTCGGACACTTCCGACAGCAGGGCGATCCGCCACAGTGCTTCGGTGGCCTCGGAAACGCCCAGAATGAACACCAAATCCTCTACGTCGCCCCCCGCCATGTACTCCTGTACCACCAGCTTCTCCGCCTCTTCGGTGAGCAGTTCCCGGCCGGTGTCCACGTCGTCGAGTTTCTCCAGTCGGCCCAGTTCGAGGTTCAGTTCGTCAATCGTACGGTTTAGGGCGGCCTGCAAGGTATCGCGTGCGCTGATGGCCGCCTCCAGGTCTTGCTGGGCTCGCTCCAGATTGCGCCATGGCGGCATGGCCGCCTGAACCGTCACCGGCTGGGGCCGTTCGCCGCCGCTGTCGCTTTGGCCGAATGCCACGCCGCCAGTGGCCGCCATCGTGGCAGCCAGTGCAACAAGAAGCACCGCTAAACCACTGCGTTCTCTAGCCCGCAAACCCTCTCCCAAGTTCGGCTACCCTCGAAACGGGTTTACCGCACTGCCCTGCGGGGCGGCAAAACCCCTTTCGGATGCCTTCAATCTACCGACTATGCCCACTATCCCTTCAAACGACCCTGGCCCCTCAAACGGCGCTGGCCCACCCGGTGGGGCCCGAGAGATCGACGCGGTCTTGGTGGTGTCGTTCGGCGGGCCGGAGGGACCCGACGACGTGATGCCGTTTCTGCGCAACGTGACCCGGGGGCGGGGCATCAGCGACAAGCGCTTGGCCGCAGTGGCCGAGCACTACCACCTGTTCGGTGGCGTCAGCCCCATCAACCAGCACAACCGCGACCTGATCGCCGCCCTGTCCGATGAGCTGGCCCGACGGGGGGCGGCGCTTCCCGTGTACTGGGGCAACCGGAACTGGTCGCCCATGCTGGCCGACACCGTGGCCCAGATGCGCGACGACGGGATCAGCCGCGCGATGGGATTCGTCACCTCGGCCTTCGGCTCCTACTCCGGGTGCCGCCAGTACGGCGAGGACATCGAGCGAGCTCGAGCCGCGGTCGGCCCCGACGCACCGGTGATCCACAAGCTGCCCCCGTTCTGGGACCATGAGGGCTTTCTTTCGGCCAAGGCCGACTGCCTGGCCGCAGCCCGCCAAGCTGAGCCCACCGCACCGGTGGTGTTCACCGCCCACAGCATTCCCGAGTCCATGGCCGCCACCGCCCCCTACATCGCCCAGCTCAATGAAGCCTGCCGCCGAGTGGCTGCTCGCACCGGAGCCGGCGAGTGGTGCCTGGCCTATCAGAGCCGCAGCGGCCCGCCCCAGGTGCCGTGGCTGGAGCCCGACATCGGCGACGAGATCGACCGGCTGGCCTCCGGGGGGACCGACGCGGTGATCGTGGCGCCCATCGGCTTTGTAGCCGACCACATGGAAGTGATCTACGACCTCGACATCGAGACCCGCCAGCAGGCCGAGGCGGTGGGACTGCGCTTTACCCGGGTTCCCACCGTCGGCACCCACCCCGCGTTTGTGGAGATGATCGCCGATCTGGTGCTCGCTCCCCCGCCGGCTCCCTGCCCCGCCGACTGCTGCCTGCGGTAGCAGAAAGCTCTGCGGGGCTACTCCCGAGAGCCGATCTCGGTGTTGATCCAGGCGATCAGCTGCGCCTGGTTGCGGGTCTGGGTCAAGATGTCGCCGGGACCGGTGAAGTGGAACACGAAGCCCTCGCCCGACTTCATCGACTGGATCGAGCGGCCCTCCACTGCTCGGCGCAGCTCGTAGCTCACGGTGTCGGGGAAGGCCAGCATGTGGCTGGTGTCCACCACCACGGTCTCGCCCGGGGCCAGCGAGATCACGTCGATGGCCCCGTAGGAGGCCACCACCACGTTGCCGGTGCCCTCGGCGTGGGCCATGAAACCGCCCTCGCCGCCGACCAGCGACTTGAAGCCGCCCCACTTGGTGTCCATCACCACCGAGGCGTCGGAGGCCAGCCAGTTGCCCCGCTCGATGATCCAGGCCTGCGAGCCGTCCAGCTCTATCACCCGTAGATCGCCGGGCAGCTTGGCGGCCACATCCACCCAGCCGCCCTCTGCCGGAGCGGTATAGGTTGACACGAACAGCGACTCGCCGCCCAGCACGCTGCGCTTGAGCCCCTTGAGCACGCCGCCTTCCATCTTGGCTTCGAGCGACATCCCGGAGGAATGGGCCGACATGGCGCCGGCCTCGACTTTGACTTGCTCGCCCCCGCCGAGGGTGCACCGGGCGACGGCAAAGCTGGGGGCATGACGAATATCTACCTGCATGACGAGCAGCCTACCCAGCGCCTCCCTCGGATTGGTGGCGGCCCAAGCCAGTGAATTGGGGGGCTACCCGATGCCCTTGCCCTGGCCCTCCCAGTACGGCGCCCGCAGCTCCCGCTTGAGCACCTTCATGGCCCCCGACAGGGGCAGCGGCTCCGCTCGGAACTCCACCGACTTGGGCACCTTGTAGCCGGCGATGGTTTGGCGGGCGTGCTCGCACACCTCTTCCTCGGTCAGCTCGTGGCCCGGAGTGGGCACCACCACGGCGTGTACGGCCTCTCCCCAGGTGGGGTCGGGAATGCCGATCACCGCCACCTGGGCCACCCCGGGATGGGTGGAGATGGCACTCTCCACCTCCGAGGAGTACACGTTCTCGCCGCCCGACACGATCATGTCCTTCACCCGGTCCACCAAGAACAGGTAGCCCTCCTCGTCGAGGTACCCGGCGTCGCCGGTGTGGTACCAGCCGTCCCGGAACGCCTCGGCGGTGGCCTCGGGCTTGTTCCAGTACTCCTGCATGTAATTGCCGCCTCGGGCGCACACCTCGCCGATCTCGCCGGTGGGCAGCATGTTGCCGTCTTCGTCTTGGATGCAGAGGTTCACGCCGAGCACCGAGCGGCCCACCGACCGCAGCCGGGGACTGCCGGCCATATGGTCTTCGGCCGACAGGAGCGTGAGCACCGATGAGCACTCGGTCATGCCGTAGCCCTGGAGCAGGTTCACGCTCGGCAAGTGCTCCAGCAGGTGGCTCAAGATGGCCTCGGGCATCGGCGAGGCGCCGTACACCAGCTCTCGCAGCGACGCCAGCCGCTCGGGCCGGTAGTCGGGGTGCTGGATGCACATGCCGATCATGGTGGGCACCATCACCGTCTGGGTGATGCCCTCGGCCTCGATGAGATTCATAACCCCGGCGGGATCGAAGGCCGGAATGGTCACCATCTTGCAGCCGGAGGCCGGAATCACCAGCAAGCTGGCCATAGACGCGGCGTGGAACAGCGGCGTCTGGCTCAAGAACACGTCGTCGTCTCTCGTGCCCCCCAGCCCGATGGCCACGTGGTATACGTTGAGCATCTCGGCCCGCTGCTGGAGCAGTACCCCCTTGGGCAGGCCGGTGGTACCGCCGGTGTACATGAGTACCACCGGGTCTTCTTCCTCGGGCTCGGGGGGAACGGTGTTGTCGCCTGCGGCCACCAAGTCCTCGTAGGCCACGTCGTGGGGCACATCGCCGGGGCCGATGAGCACCACCTTGCGGATGGGGCTGTCGCCCGCGGCCTCCATGGCCTTGACGAATGCCTCGGCGAAGAAGGCGTCGACAAAGGCCACCTCGGTGCCCGAGTCCCGCACGATGTAGTCCAGCTCGGGGCCGGCCAAGCGCAAGTTCAGCGGGTTGATGACCCCGCCCCCCAGATAGCAGGCGTGGTACAGCTCCAGGTAGGAGGCGCTGTTGAGGGCCATGATGGCCACCCGGTCGCCCTTCTTCACACCGAGCTCGCTGCCCATGGCATTGGCCAGGCGGGTGACCCGCTCGCCGTGGGTGGCGAAGCTGGCCCGGTAGGCGCCGTCGACGATCGCCTCTCTGTTGGCGTACCTCTCCACTGCCGGGTAGAACAGCCGGTGATAGATCAGCTCTTTCATGAGGGCAACCGTAGCGCGACGCCGGATGTGCCGGAGCAGGTCGAAGGAGGCGAGATGGACGTCGAAACCACAGTGCGATGGCTGAAGGATCGGGAGCTGATCAAGGAGGTTCCCCAGCGGTACGCCCGGGGAATCGACCGCATCGACTTCGATCTGGTTCGGTCGAGTTTCCACCCCGACTGCCAGATCAGCGGAACGGTGATCTCCGGTCCCCTCGACCCCTACCTCGACTGGACCGAGGAGGAGCTGCACAAGTTCGAGGCCACGCAGCACTTCATGGGCAACCAGTACATCGACCTTGAAGAAGGCGCCGACGAGGGCCACATCGAGACTTGGGCGGTGGCCTACCACATGCGCCCCGAGGACTCAGATGTGGGCGACCTCATCTTGGGCCTGCACTACTGCGACGACGTGGCCCGTTTTGACGACCGCTGGCTCATCACCGCCCGCACCGCCCGACCCCAATGGGCCCGCGGCGCCTTCCCCGCCCCACCCGAAGAGCTGAAAAGCGACTGGCACGACGTGGACCTGCGTCATGTCTGATCGACCAGTGGCGTTTGTGACCGGGGCTAGCCGGGGGATTGGGAAGTCTTGCTCGGTGCATCTGGCCCGGGCGGGCTTTGATGTGGCGGTGTCGGCCCGGACTGTGCAGGACGGCGAGCAGCGGGAACACTCGTCCACGGTGAAGCGGTCGGACACCTCGCCGCTGCCCGGCAGCCTGTCGGCCACTGCCGCGCTGGTGGCAGAGGCCGGGGGCGATGCGCTGATCGTGGCAGCCGACTTGTTGGACTTCGCCTCTTTGGAGGCCGCGGCGTCCACGGTGTTGGAGCGGTGGGGACGGGTGGACGTGGTGGTGAACAACGGGCGCTATATCGGGCCCGGCCACATGGACCGCCTGCTCGACACCCCGATTGAGCTGCTCGATCACCACCTGAAGGCCAACTGCCTGGCCCCGCTGGTGCTCATCAAGGCGCTCTTGCCCCAGATGATCGAGCGGGGCCGCGGCACCCTGGTGAACATCACCTCGGCCTCGGGCTACGCCGATCCCACCGAGGCGGCGGGCGACGGCGGCTGGGGCATGGGCTATGGCATCAGCAAGGGCGCCTTTCACCGGGTGGCTGGGTTCTTGGCCGCGGAGCACGGCGCCCAGGGCATCAACACCTTCAACGTGCAGCCGGGCTACATCTCCACCGAGCGCATCGCCCAAGACATGGCCCAGTTCGGCTTCGATGACACCGGCCAGCCCGCCGACGTGATCGGCGCGGTGGTGGCCTGGCTGGCCACCGATCCCGAGGCCGCGGAGCTGA
>JAPPKI010000225.1 GCA_028820035.1 bacterium
ACTCCCCGCCACCGGCGTGGAAAGCCGCCTGCTCTTCATCATCGCCGCCACCCTCCTCCTAGCCGGCCTCCTCCTGGCCAGCCTGTCCCGTCGTAGCAAGCGCCTCACCATCTAACCCCAACCAGCACCGACCCCCGCTCAGGGGACGGTTGGCACAATTTGTGCCAGCCGCCCTGCGGCAGCCTGGGGTTTTGGAGAAACTGTCATAGGCAATGTCCATCATCTAGGGAGTCAGCGGGACTACCGTCAATGACAGCGGTGTAATTCCCTAATCAGCCCCTTAGGAGATGACGTGCACGAGGTCTACCTCGACTACAACGGGTCTGCACCACTCGACCCACGAGTGGCCGATGCCATGATGTCTGCTTTAGCAAGTGGAGTAGGAAACGCTGCTTCAGTTCATCGCTTCGGTCAACGACAAGTAGCAGCAGTGGAAGATGCACGCGAACGCGTTGCCGCCCTCGTTGATGCCTCCCCATCAGGGGTGATCTTCTGCGCTGGGGCCACCGAAGCCAACAACTTGGCACTGATTGGACTGGCTGAAGGCGCGCCTGCTGAGCGGAACAGGATCGTGGTCTCGGCTGTAGAGCATGCCTCAGTACGCGAACCAGCCCAATGGCTGCATAAGCAAGGTAAGGCAAAGGTGGATGTGATCGGGGTTACCCCGGGCGGACATGTGGACCTTGATGAGCTCGATTCACTACTAGGACCGGACGTCTTGGCTGTTTCAGTGATGGCTGCCAACAGCGAAACCGGTGTTCTGAATCCGATTGAGGAGGTGTCGCAACGAGTGCAAGCGGTCGGGGCAGTGTTTCACTGTGATGCCACCCAGATGGTGGGCCGACTGCCATGTTCGTTGAGCGATATCCCCATTGACTTCTTGTCTATGAGCGGCCACAAGATCTGCGGCCCCGGAGGAGTAGGCGCACTGGTCGGCACACGCCAATCGCTAACTCAACTTCGGCCCGTGACCCATGGAGGAGGGCATGAACGAGGCCTGAGGTCAGGTTCGTTGAACGTAGCCGGAATCGTGGGTCTCGGAGCTGCGGCCAACCTGGTCGTAAAAGAACGAGACTCCGAATCAGCCAGGGTAAGAGCACTAAGGGATCGGCTAGTGGATGGTTTGCGCTCAGAGCTCGCTGGAGTCCACGAGAACGGAGACCCGAACAGACGTCTCCCCAACACAGCAAGTGTGCGATTCGAAGGGGCTGATGCAGAGGCCGTGGTGTTCAACATGGACCCGGTAGCGATTTCGACCGGATCTGCGTGCAGTTCGGGCTCCATTGAGCCCTCCCAAGTTCTCTTGGCTATGGGGCTCTCACGAGACGAGGCATTCGAATCGGTCCGCTTCAGCTTGGGTCGGTTCACTGCCGAGGCCGAGATAGAGACCGCCATTCGACAGGCCGTGAAAGCAGTGGAGTACGTCCGTGCAATGAACGGAAGCGACGACCGATGAGGCTTGCCGATGCCGCTGAAGGTGTATTTGCCAGACATGAGACGTTTCATCCCCGCTATGGATGGTTCCGCAAGGCATATGCCACAGCAGCAGCGAATGAACGTGGGTTCACAGCCGATGACGCCCCGGTTGCAATCGGCGTCGGAAAGAACATGGTCCGCTCGATCAAGTTCTGGGGCCTAGCGGCCAAGATCATCACTTCGGATCCCGAATCAGTCAACAAGCGCTCCCCTGACATGATCCCCACCCGATTCGGCCACAGCCTCTTCGGGCCAGATGGGTGGGACCCCTACATGGAAGACCCCGGGACAGTGTGGCTCCTTCACTGGATGCTTCTCGCCCCTCCATCGCTGTTACCTGTCTGGTGGCTTGCCTTCAATGAGCTGCACGCCGTCAACTTCGATGATGAGATGTTGGCCGGTGCCATAACTGCCCAGATAGAGGCGGCAGGAGCATGGCCGATGCCTCATCACACAGCCATTGATAAGGACGTTTCTGCACTGCTCCGCACCTACGCTCCTGCGGTACGAACCTCACGAACAGGTTTCGACGACCTACTTGACTGTCCAATGCGCGAACTTGGGCTAATCGTCCACTCTGCCGCCACTGGCAATCACCGATTTGTACTAGGACCCAAACCGACTTTGCCTGATGAGATCGTGGCCCTTGCCGTATTGGACTATCTGTCCCGTTGTCGGCAAGGCGGGCGGACGATCACCCTGGCACACCTCGCAAACGAGCCAGGCAGTCCAGGCCGAGCATTCAGACTCGGCGAGCAGGACCTCAATGTCGCCCTGGACCGGATCGCAAAGAAACAACCTTCGATGGAGTTGCTGGCAACTACCGGCGCCCAACAAGTCGCATGGACGACCGCTGCTGCCGAGATTGCGGTTGCTGTCCTCAATGACTACTACGAAACGAAGCCCGAGGCTCCAGCCATCGGTCCTGACGGTGACGAACCAGTGGATCGAGATTTGCTGCTTGAGCAATCACCAGCAATGTCAAGGCTCCGCGAAGCCAGTGCACGGCATCGGACGGAGGCAATTGCATGACCACTCTCGCCGACCTTGTGTCTGTCTCAGCGCGCTTCGCACGCTCGGCGAATCTCGAGCGCGACGTGTCCTCCGTCGACCCCCTTGACGGCTACATCGTTACCGCACGGGCTGTAGATGTTGTAGATCGCCTCGCCACCCGAGCTACAAGCAGCACAGCGGGTGGGGCGTGGTCAATCACCGGACCGTATGGATCAGGAAAGTCCTCGCTAGCTCTTCTGATTGATGGAGCATTCGGCGAAGAAGGGGAAGTACGCGACAAGGCTCTAGACCTCATTGGATCTGCTTCCCCCGATCTAAGAGCGAAGATCCTCAATGCCCACAAACTTCATGGCACAGGCCAGTCGGGCTTTTGTCTTGCAGTAGCAACAGCGAGCCGGGAGCCGATTAGCCACACAGTCCTACGAGCTCTTCACTCGGCCGTCATACGCCGATTTGGCAGGATCCCACCCCGCACAAAGTTCAAGGCCGCGCAGGCACTCACAGATGCCCTGTCCGACCAATCCTCTGACGATCCTCGTCGGACTGGACCATCTCCCGCAGCGCTCCTTGCTGTCGCTCGGTGTCTTGCTGAATCAGCACCCCTCCTCATCGTGATCGACGAGTTTGGCAAGAACCTTGAGGCAATCAGCAGCTCGGTCGATTCCGACCCTTATCTCCTTCAGCAACTCGCGGAGGCCGGGCAGGGAAGTGAAATCCCAATTTTCACCTTGACTCTGCAACATCTGTCGTTCGAGGACTACTTCGCAACGGCTGGAAACTTGGAACATCGTGAGTGGGCCAAAGTACAGGGACGGTTCGAAGATGTGCCCTTCGCGGATTCACCAGCGGAGACGCGAGCCCTGATCGAAACCGTCTTTGAAGTTGACGACTCGCTTTGTAAACGGATCGACTCCTGGGCTTCAGGCATGGCAACGGCCATGGGAAAGCTGGGTCTTGAGGGCCTGTCCACTAGAGATGCTGTCGCCGATTGCTTTCCGCTCCACCCGCTCGCCGCGGCCATCTTGCCTGAGTTGTGTAGCCGGTATGGGCAGAACGAACGAACGCTCTTCTCTTTCCTTGCAGGAAGCGATGCCGCAGCAGTTCCAGCTGTTCTTGCACAACAGGAACTTGCCGACACGGAGCCACTCCCCGTCTTAGGGCTGTCTGAGGTATACGACTACTTCATTGAAGGAGAAATTGCTGGATCTCCCGGCGTTAACGGGAGCCGGTGGAGAGAAATCGCCACTTGCCTGCGGGATGCGCACGGCCTCAGTGCACAGGAATGGACCTTGGCGAAGTCAATCGCCATTTTGAATCTGGTAGGAGCTTCAGGAACGATTCGTGCTTCGAAGACTCTTCTGGGACAGGTTGCGAAGCGACCAACGCCAACACTCCGGAAACTAGAACAGCGCGGTCTCATCACATACCGCTCTTTCGCTGATGAATACCGAATATGGCAAGGAAGCGATCTGGACGTCCGCACACTCGTTGAAGGCGCCTCAGCGACCCTGGCAAAGCTCCCCCTGATCGAGGTTCTTTCGCGCTTCGATTCTCCCACTCCGGTGATAGCAGCCCGCCACTCCGCTGAGCACGACACGCTTCGTGTCTTTTCCCGCCGCTACGCAACAACATCGGAGGTCGTCAAGCCACTCAGCCCATTCTCGGAGGTTGATGGCGAGTTGTTGCTTTTGGTCGATTCTGAAGCCCGCTGTCCGGCCATCGCCGAAGCCGGATTGAGCAAGCCGATTGTCGCTGCGCTTCCCACAGCCCTTACGTCCTTGGACACGACAGCGCGGAACCTCGCTGCAATCCACCAGGCTCTCGAACTGCCCGAAGTGATCAATGACTGGGTAGTTCGCAGCGAACTCGGAGAACAGCTCGCGCAAGCCGAAACGCTCTTTCGCGAAGCCTTCATCTCTACTTTCGATCCGCAGAATTGTGCTTGGTTCCTTCTGACGGAAGACGGAGCAGAACCTCTGACTAGTGGTCGCGGGACCGCAGCCCTGTCGGCAGCCGCCGATAGGACGTACCAGTCAGCACCGCGGGTCGGAAATGAGATGATCAATCGCACTGCACTCACCTCACAAGGAGCAAAGGCGAGGGGCATGCTGCTGACCGGAATGATCGAACGCGCTAGTGAAGTCGACCTCGGATTTGAGGGCTATGGGCCAGAGGTCGCGATGTATCGGGCCGTTCTCGAGCGAACTGGCATACACCAGGTCGATTCGCAGAAGGACGCTTCAGCCTTCAGCAGACCCAAGGATCCCTCACTGCTGCCGGCGTGGAAGACCATGGAGGACGAATTCAGGCGCTCTAGAAAGCGGCGCGTAAATCTCAACGATCTGTACGCGGCGCTCATGTCCCCACCGATAGGAATGAAGGCAGCAGTGATCCCGGTGGTTGCAACCGCCGGCTTGCTTGCATTCGCGGACGATGTGGCCATCTACGAGCACGGAACGTTCAAGCCGCTGCTTAGTCCAGAGCTCTCAGAACGAATGGTGCGTAACCCCAGTCACTTCGAATTCAAGCATTTTGCAAACACAAAAGGGGCGCGGCGGCAAGTCATTGACGAATTGGCAGCTCGGCTGGAAGTTCGCCCATCATTCCGCCAACACCGAGTTGCCAACGTTCTTGCCATAGTCGGCCATCTCGTTTCCCAAGTAAACCGACTCGACAACTACACACTTCGGACTAGGAACCTCCCGGAAACCGCTACGAGGGCGCGGGAAGCACTTGTCACCGCAGTTGAGCCGGATGAACTCCTGTTCGCTGCCCTACCAAAAGCACTCGGTTTCAGGCCAGTGCCTGCAAACACCAAGACATACACGAAGGCGCGAGACTACGCAGACAGTGTCGGTGAGGCTCTTGAGGATCTCACTGGTTGCTTTGGCAATCTCCTCGGTGACCTATACGAACTGCTTCTTGAAGAGTGTGGTGAGAGCTCCCGCACCGCAGTCGTCGGGCAAGCCGCTGCTCTAGAGAACGAAGTGCTCGATCCGAATGTTCGGGCGTTTGTCTTTGCTCTCGCCAACGACAGCCTCCACACCAACATGGATTGGATGAAGGCAATTGCGATGGTCGTAACCGAAAAGGCTCCTGCCGAATGGACCGATGATGACTTAGCGCGATTCCGACGTGTAATGCCCGAGCACATTGCCGCCTTCCACCGATTAGTGGCCCTTCACGCAGAACACAGAGCTGACGGAGGTGGCCCTTTCGATGCCCTGCGTGTGACGGTCACCCAAGCTGATGGCTCAGAATTGGCTCGCCTTGTTGGAATCGACCAAAGCAGTCGTCAGATGCTTGAGCAGGTCCTCGATGACGCACTTGAAAAGCTCTCGGAAGTGACCGGTTCCCAGCGGCGTGC
>JAPPKI010000348.1 GCA_028820035.1 bacterium
GGGTATATCCTCGCCCGAATCTCCCATGCTGGTGTCATAGGCGCTTTCCAGCTGGCCGAGCAGGCGCTTGTGGCTGGCGTTCTGGGCGATCATGGTGTCGAGCCGTCGGGACACCTCCAGCCCCTCGGCGATCAGCGGCGCCGGGTCGAACCGAAGATCGGCCACGGTTCGAAGACCCTGGAACAGCGCCGCGGTGGCGGCCGGGAACGGGGAGCCGGACGCATAGTGGGGCACCTGCGCCCACACCGACACCGTTTCCAGTCCGGCGGCCTCGAATCGTTTGGCCAATGCCGCGCTGATCCCGGCGGGAACCTCCAGGGTGCCCGCGGGTGAGCCGAACCGCTCGATCAGATCCTGGGAAGTGCCGGTGGCCGACAGCCGCA
Organism: bacterium; assembly: GCA_028820035.1. GTDB lineage: Bacteria > Actinomycetota > Acidimicrobiia > Acidimicrobiales > Bin134 > Poriferisocius. The sequence goes on from JAPPKI010000348.1 coordinate 384, forward strand.
CCGGCCGGGTATGGGGCACCGCGGCGGGATAGGCCCCCAGAGACACCACTCGGGCTACTCCAAGCTGCTGCACCAGCTCGTCAACGGCCGCGCAGAATGCCTGCCAGCGAAAATCGGGTTCCGGCCCGTGGAGCAGTAGGAACGCTCGCTGGTCCAGATCGCTCACCTGCTGGAGGCGGATGGCCGGCCAGCTGATGTGGTCCACCCGGCCGTCCCGAACGGTCATAGTGGGGCGGCGGGCCCGGTGGTCCACCAGCAGATCGGCGTCGAAGCTGGCCACCAGCGCGGTGTCGTCGGCCTTCAACATGATCTCGGTGGCATTGCGCATGCCGAAACCGGCATCAACCCATCCGTCAAACGCGACCACCAGCACAGGATCGGCCAATTCGAGTTCTTGGTGGACGGTGACCAACTCGCTGCTCATGGATGTTGCTCCCGGTGGACGGTGACCAACTCGCTGCTCATGCCACTTGCTCCGCAGCCGATGTGGCCATTTCAACCAGCGCGTCAACCCGGGCAACGAAGCTGTCGGCCCCTTGCGGCGGCGCCTTGTCGCCCATGGCTCCGCCCACATACCGGCTGTAGACGCCCTCCAGGATGCAGGCCAGCTTCCAGTAGCCGAAGGCCATGTAGTACCCGAAGTTGTCTATTTCGCGCCCGGACACCTCCGAGTAGAGGTCGAACATCTCGGCTCGGCTGGCGAATCCGGCCTCGCCGGTGGGGGGATCGTCCAACGCGAATTCCGAGTCATCGGGCTCAGCCCAATACACCAGAAGCTGGGCCACGTCGGCGTTGCGATCGCCCAGGGTGCACAGCTCCCAGTCGAGCACGGCCAGCACTTCGCCTTCATCGCTCAGCATGCAGTTGTCCAAGCGGTAGTCGCCGTGGACGATCCCGGCTGGGCCCTGTTCGGGGATGCGGGCCACAAGATGGTCGTGGACCTCTTGGATCTGGGGTCGGTCCTGGGTCTTGGACTCCTCGAACTGGCGCAGCCAGCGCCGGAGCTGGCGGGCGATGTAGTCCTCCTTGCGCCCTAGATCGCCCAGCCCCACCTCGTCCACGTCAACTGCGTGGATGTGGGCCAGCGTCTCGGCAATCGACTGGGAGGCGGTCCAGCGCACCTCAGGGGCCAGTGCGGCCGCGTGCTTGCGGTTGCGCACCACCTTCCCGTCCACAAAGTCCATAACGTAGAAGGGGCGCTCGTTTACCTCTTCGTCTTCGCACAACCCGAAGGCTTGGGGCACCGGCACGTCGGTGTCGGCTAGGGCGGCGATGATCTTGTGCTCTCGGCCCATGTCGTGGGCGGTGGCCAGCACCTGGTACAGCGGCGGCCGGCGCAGCACGTAACGCTGGCCGTCGGCATCGGTGGCCTTGAAGGTGAGGTTGGAGTGCCCGCCGGCAATCAGCTCGAACGTCAGCGGCAGGGCGACGCCGGGCACGTTGGCCTCGAACCACGCGCTGACCGCGTCGTGCTGGATGCCTCGGATGTGGTCCATGCGAGAGGTCACGCTAGCGTTCAATCTGGTTCGATGAGAGGTAGCCGATGGCCGATGTGACTGATGCGACGTTTACCACTGAAGTGGTCGAGCGCTCCCACACCGTGGCGGTGGTGGTGGACCTGTGGGCGCCGTGGTGCGGGCCGTGCAAAACGCTGGGGCCGATTCTGGAACAGACGGTGGCAGCCACCGGCGGGGCGGTGGAGCTGGCCAAAGTCAACGTGGACGACAACCCCCAGACCGCTCAGGCCTTTCAGGTCCAGAGCATTCCCGCGGTGTACGCCATGCGCGACGGCAAGGTGGTCGACGGGTTCATCGGCGCCCAGGGCGAGGCCGCGGTAGCCCAGTTCGTGCAGGGTCTGATTCCCACCGAACAGGAGGGCGAGGTGGAGGCTCTGGTGGCCGCTGGCGACGAGGCCTCTCTGCGGCGGGCATTGGAGCTAGACGCCGACCACGAGGGTGCCGTGGTGGGGCTGGCCGACTTGCTGGTGGCCGATGGCCGGGGCGAGGAAGCCCTCGAGCTGCTGGAGCGGATCCCCGAGACCGCCGAGGTCCGCCGGGTGGCTGCGCTGGCCCGCACCGGTGGCGAGGCCGACAATGGGGATGTCGAGGCCCGGCTCGACGATCTGCTGGGCCGGGTTAAGGCCGATCCCGACGCCCGCCAGGAGTTCGTCGACCTGTTGGAGATCATGGGTTCCGACGACCCCCGCACTTCTGTCTACCGCCGTCGCCTCACCACCCAGCTTTACTGATCATCAATAATTTTCAGCTACTTCTGATATAGTAGTGATGCTTCCCCTTTCGCTGGGATGGCGCGTCGCGCCCGGATACGGCCATGGAAGACCCCTCATTGCCGCCTCCCCGGCTGACTCCGGCGGAGAGGGTCAGGGAGATAGCGGATGACTACCGCCACTTGATCACCGGGCCTCGGCTGTTGATGGTCGGTGGTGGACTGGTGGCCGCCATCGTGGCGGTGGCCTATCTGATGGTGGGGGCCAGCAGCGCTCCTCGGCCTGAGGCAGTGATTCCCATGGCAACGCCGCTGCCCGCCCGCTCGACTCCGGTGGCCGAGCCGTCACCGATCCTGGTACACGCCGCCGGAGCGGTCCACGCCCCAGGGGTGTATCTCTTTAGGGGCGAAGCCCGGGTGCTCGACCTAATGGAAGCGGCCGGGGGGCTGACGCCCGACGCCGACCACGACCGGGTGAACCTGGCTGCTGCGCTGTCGGACGGGCAATGGATGTACTTCCCCCGACTCGGCCAGACCGCAATACCTGCGCCTTTGGGTGGGAACGGATCGGCCGGCGGCAGTGCAGTCGACCAGTCCGGGCCGCTGAACCTCAACACCGCCACCGCCGGACAGCTTGAATCGCTGCCCGGAGTAGGACCGGCCATTGCTGCGGCCATCATCGAGCAGCGCGAGCGCATCGGCGGGTTTACCTCGGTTGACGGGCTGTTGGCCGTGTCCGGCATCGGCCCGGCCAAACTTGACCAGATTCGTCACTTGGTCGCAGAGTGAGTGACCGCCACGCGGTGGCACTGGCGGTGGCGGCCATGGCTGGCGCCTGGTTGTCGGCGGCCGTCCCGCTGGTCCCGGCGATCATCCTGGGGATTGTGGCTTTGGCCGTCCGCAAGCCGTGGCTGCTGGTGGCCGCGGTCTTGCTGTTGGGCTCATCGTTGGGAGCCCGGGCCTGGGCCGGCCTGAACCCGCTTGAGCCCTCAGCCTTCGAGGGCGAAGCCGTCCTGGTGTCCGATCCGGTGCCGGTCGGCGCGGGGATGCGGGTGTTCGTGCAGGCGGAGGGACGGCGCTATGAGGCGTGGGCCTACGGCCGTGCCGCCCGAGACCTGGGCGACCGATTGGCCGGGGATCGCATCAGCGTCACCGGCAGCGTCCGGCCCATCCAGCCGCTGCCCGACTACCAAGCGGCCCGCCACATCGCCAACCGGTTGAACATCGACCGCGTCCATGACTATCGGGATGGGTCCTTTCCCTATCGGATGGCCAACGGGCTGAGACGCACCATCGCACGAGGTGCCGAATCCCTGGACGGCGATCGTCTCGCCCTGTTCACCGGGCTGTCTTATGGAGACGACCGCTACCAGTCGCCGGTGGTGTCCGACGATTTCCGGGCCGCGGGCCTCACCCATCTGCTGGCCGTGTCGGGCCAGAACGTGGCCTTCGTGCTCATTCTGGCCCGCCCGCTGATCGAGCGGTTCGACTACCGGGGTCGGTGGGTGCTCACCCTCGGGGCCATAGGCTTTTTTGCCCTGGTCACCCGGTTTGAGCCCTCGGTGCTGCGAGCCTCAGTGATGGCGGCCATCGCGGCCACTGCCACTTTGTTGGGCCGGGAGGCGTCCAGCCGACGGGTGCTGGCCCTGGCCGTGGCCCTGCTGGTGCTGGTCGATCCGCTGCTGGTGCACTCGCTGGCCTTTCGGCTGTCGGTGGCCGCGTCGACGGGCATCATCTTGTGGGCGCCCCGTCTGGCCGAGCGCCTGCGGGGGCCTCGGATATTGGCCGACGCGCTGGCGGTGACGGTGTCGGCCCAGTTGGCCGTGGCACCCCTGCTCATTGCCACCTTCGGTGGAGTGCCGGTGGCCTCATTGCCAGCCAACTTGCTGGCCGCGCCGGTGGCCGGACCGATCATGATGTGGAGCCTGTCGGCCGGGGTCGTCGCCGGGCTGGTGGGCGGCCCGCTGGCCCAGGTCATTCACTGGCCCACCGGTGTGAGCATCGGCTGGATTCAGGCGGTGGCCGGCTGGGCGGCATCAGCCCGTTTCGGGGAGCTGCGGACTCCACATCTGATTGCGGTGGCTTTTGGGGCGGTGACCTGGTGGCTGGTCCGACGCCGTTTGCTGCGGGCGGTGGCCGTCGTCGCGCTGGCCGCCGCGCTGCTGGTGCCGGCGGTGGCCTTGCGGACAGCCGACCCGCCGTTCCACACCGTGCTCGACTCCGGGGTCGAGGTATGGCGATACCACCAGACTGTGGTGGTATCGCTCGGGTCCAACCGATCGGCCGAGCGGTTGCTGGAAGATCTGCGCCGGGCCGGCGTCGGGGCCGTGGATCTGGCAGTAGCCGACCGAGGCATCCGAGCCCAGCGGGATCAACTTCTTGCGCTGAAGCAGCGCATGTGGGTTGGGACAGTTGTCGCCCCGCCCGGCCATCGCATCGGTGGGGCCACCACCGTCCGTACCGGCCAGCAGATCCTGGTCGGCAGCCTCGTCGTAGAAGTGACTTCCCACGACCCCCGCCTGGCAGTGGCGGTCACTCCGCTGGCATCCCAAATCGTCACCGGCGCGGTGTAGCGTCGCCTGCGTGATCGTGGAGTTGGGGCCGCATCGCTATGACGTGTCCACCCGTGCCCTGGTCATGGGCATTTTGAACCGCACGCCCGACTCGTTCTATGACGCTGGCCAGTACTGGGACTTCGACGCTTTCTTGGCCAAAGCCGAGGAGTTGGTGGCCGAGGGGGCCGACTTCTTGGATGTTGGCGGGGTGAAGGCCGGTCCCGGCCCCGAGGTGACCGAGGAAGAGGAGATGGACCGAGTGGTACCGGCTATTGAGGCGCTGCGGAAGCGCTTCGACCTGCCCATCTCGGTGGACACTTGGCGGGCCTCGGTGGCCCGGGAGAGCTACGCCGCCGGGGCGGTGGCGGGCAATGACATCAGCGGATTCGCCGACCCCGATTTCCTCCATGAAGCCTCGGCAGCAGGAGCCTCGGTGGTGGCCTGCCACGTGCGCCTCGCTCCCAGGGTGGCCGATCCCGAGCCGGTGTACGACGACTTGGTGGGGGAGGTGAGCCGATTCTTGTCGGAGCGGGCTCAGTGGGCGGTGGACGCGGGGATCCCCCCGCAGCGGATCATGCTCGACGCCGGCCACGATCTGGGCAAAACCCCCGAGATGTCGGCCGAGCTGCTTCGCCGGTCTCAGGAGC
>JAPPKI010000118.1 GCA_028820035.1 bacterium
GGCGGCGTCGTCGGTGCTCCCGCCCTGCACCGAGGCCAGCGCCACCCCCATGGCTCCGGCCGCGCCCAGTGCGGGCGCACCCCGGATGGCCAACTCGAATATCAGCTCGCACAGCTGCTCGACGGTGTCCACGTCCACCAGCACCAGTTCCTCGGGCAGCCGCCGTTGGTCGATGAGCCGGATGTGGTCGCCCATCCACTCGATGGTGGGCGGAATGGGAGAATCGGCCAGCACTGGCGACGGCATCGCTCCAGTTTGCCTGTTCAGTACCGGTAGTGGTCGGCCTTGAACGGCCCGTCGGTCGATACTCCCATGTAGTCGGCCTGAGAAGAAGTCAGCGTGGTGAGGCGGACCCCGAGAGCGTCGAGGTGCAGCCGGGCCACCATCTCGTCCAGCTCCTTGGGCAGCGTGGTCACGTCGGTGCCGTAGGACTCCGCGTTGGCGTGCAGCTCCATCTGGGCCAGCACTTGGTTGGTGAAGCTGCACGACATCACGAAGCTGGGATGGCCGGTGGCGTTGCCCAAGTTGAGCAAGCGCCCCTCCGACAAGATGATCACCGAATGGCCGTCGGGAAAGACGTACTCATCCACCTGGGGCTTGATGTTGATGCGCTGCACGTCGGACAGCGCGTTGAGCCCGGCCATGTCGATCTCATTGTCGAAGTGGCCGATGTTGCCCACCACCGCCTGGTGCTTCATCCGCCCTAGGTGCTCGGCGCTGATCACGTCTTTGCAGCCGGTGGCGGTGATGAACAGGTCAGCGGTGGCTAGGACATCCTCAAGCCTCTGCACCTCGAAGCCCTCCATGGCCGCCTGCAGCGCGCAGATGGGATCCACCTCGGTGACCACCACTCTGGCCCCCTGGCCCCGCAGTGATTGGGCGCAGCCCTTGCCCACGTCGCCATAACCGCACACCACCGCCGTCTTGCCGTCGATCAGCGAGTGCCGGCAGCCGTAGAGGTTGTCGAACTTCTGCTTGGTCACCGAATTGTTGACGTCGATTGCGGGGAAGCGCAGCGTGCCGTCGGCTTTCATCCGGTAGAGCCGGTGGACACCGGTGGTGGTCTCCTCTGATACGCCGCGGACGCCGCCAGCAATGGCGGTCCACATCCCAGGATCGTCGGCCAGCGTCCGGCCCAGCAGGCGGCGGATCTCGGCCAGATCCTCAGAATCGGCCTCATCGGGGTCGCCGGGGTTGCCGGCCGCCTCAGCGTCGGCCCCCATGTGCACCAGCAGGGTGGCGTCGCCGCCGTCATCCAATATGAGATTGGGCCCTCCGCCGTCAGGCCAGAGCAGCACCTTCTCGGTACACCACCAGTACTCCTCCAGGGTCTCGCCCTTCCAGGCGTAGACCGGAACCCCTTGAGGGTCATCCGGTGTGCCATCGACACCCACCGCCACGGCGGCAGCGGCGGGATCCTGGGTAGAGAAGATGTTGCACGACGCCCAGCGCACCTCGGCACCCAGCGCGGTGAGGGTCTCGATCAGCACGGCGGTTTGCACGGTCATGTGGAGCGAGCCGGTAATGCGGGCCCCGGCCAGGGGCTGGTGGTCGAAATGCTGGGCTCTCAGCGCCATCAGGCCGGGCATCTCGTGCTCGGCGAGACGGATCTCCTTGCGGCCGGACTCGGCTAAGGCCAGGTCGGCCACTTTGAAGTCATGGTCAACGGTCACTTCCACCATCGCTTTCTGATTGCGGCGCTTTCTGATTGTGGGGATTCAGACAATGGGATCATCAGGGGCGGCCCGCCAACACCTGCCGAGCAGTCATAATGGCCGGCACCGGCCCGGGATCGAGGCCCACCGCGGCGGCCATCTCCAGCGCGGTCATCGACCCTTGGTACATGAGATCGAAGATTTGGGCCACCGGGCCCTCTCCAGCCGCCTCCACGGTGTGCACGTCGCCCACCACTTCGTCCATCAGGTCGATCAGGATGTCGAAACCTCGCATCACCTCGGGGTGCTCGTGTTCGTGGCGCAGCACCACCATGCCGAACACCTGCCGGGTCAAGTCGCCGTGCTGGCCCCACCCGGCAATCTCGTTGTGGAGCAGATCGGGCACCCCGGCGCTGAACGCCGGCGCCTTGGCACTGGTATTGATCATGTTCTTCCAGTGCCGGGCGGCCACCGAGCCCAGTCCGCCTCCGCCGTAGATCAGCGGCACGGTGCCAGCGAGATGGCGGGCCAGGGCCGCAGCCGGTGCCCGGGCTGTGTCCCTTCGACCGCGGATCTGATCCACTGCGTGGCGCACCCACTGGGAGGCGCCTGGGAACAGTCCCATCTTCTCGAGGATGATCATAGGGGCGACGGTGAGCACGCTGAGTCCGGCCCGGGGTGGATACAGCATCGGATCTACTTCCACCAGCGGAGCGGACCAGTCGGCGGCCATTTGGGCCAGTTCCCCTCCCCCTGTCACCGCCACCACACGCCCACCAGCCCCGGCGGCCTGGGCGGCGGCCTGAACGATCTCCGGGGTGTCGCCGCTGGCAGAAAGGGCGAATACCAGGGTCTGCTCGTCCACATACGAAGGGGGCTGGTAGCTCTTCACCACCACGATGGGCAGGGGCATGAACGGACCCGCGGTTACGGCCAACAGGTCGCCGGCGAACCCGCCCGGGCCCATGCCCAACACCAGCACGTTGGCAATTTCCGACCGGTCGGGCAGCCCCTCCAACTCCTTGCACCGGTCCAGCGCGTCCAGCATCTGCTCGGGCAACCGATTGACCGCCAGCCACATGCCCAGCGTGTCCACTCGCTCGCTCACCGCTTACTCCGATCCCCAGGAAGCTCTCACGGAGTGAAGGTGAAGGGAATGGACTCCGATTCCGCCCTGGCCATCAGCCGCTCGTGCTCGGAGTCGTCCACCGTCTCAGCCTCGTCGATCAGCATGTTGGGGATGTCGTCTTCCACCGCATAGCGGCGGCGCAGGCGGGGGTTGTACAGCGAGTCCTCATCGGGAAGGTACAGCAGCGGCCCCTTGTCGTCAGGACAGGCCAGAATCTCAAGCAGTCGGGGATCCAGCGCCATGGCCACAGTCTTACTCAACTGCTGCCTCTAGTTGAAGCAGCCACCACGATCATCCAGTTGCCGCCCGGAACAGCAGCCCGGTCCCGGCGACGTCATACTCGCCGGTCCCCGCCGGTACCCACACTGCTCCGCCGCCGGTGATCTCGTGACCCGCCACGTTCGCACGCCCCGATGTGCAGAGCACGATTTCCGGCCCCGCGGGAAGAAACTGCCGCGCCCCGTCCAACTCGACGCGGGCAAGCCCGAAGTCGGGTGCCGGCGCCTGGTAAGAGAAACACGGACCGTCGGGGCTTTGCACGGGCACGTCGATGGGGCGGCAATCCACCACGTCGAGCACCGCGGGAACATCAACGTGTTTCACGGTGAGACCTCCCCTCAGTACGTTGTCGCTGTTGGCCATGATCTCCACCGCTACTCCGTGCAGGTACACGTGCAGGTTGCCTGCTTCCAGAAAGAGGGCCTGGCCGGGATTGAGGCGGACCAGGTTCAGCATCAGGGCCACCGCCACCCCGATGTCTCCGGGATGCCGCTCCCCGATCCGCACCGCCCACTGCCTCTCATCGGGAAACGGGCCGGGCTGAGCGCAAGCCGCCACCACCTGATGGGCGATGTCTGCGCTGGATTGTGGGGAGTGCTCTAGCAGGTTTCGAAGGGCTGGTTCGATCTCCCCTGCTTGCAAGCAGCCGGTTGCCGGGGCCAGAGCGGCAACCCCCAGCGAGTCGAATAGAGCGGCGGCGGAATCCGGCGACCGGAACCCGCACAGAGCGGTGAACGGCTCGAGCGCACAGATCAACTCCGGCTTGTGGTTGCGGTCGCGATATGAGCGGTGGTCGGCGTCGACGGGTATGCCCTGGTCTTCCTCTGAGTCGAACCCCGCTTGGGCCTGCTGGCGGGTGGGGTGGGTCTGGAGCGAGAGGGGCTGGTCTACGGCCAGGATCTTGAGCAGAAAGGGCAGCTCTCCCCCGAATGACCGGGCAGCGTCCGAGCCCAGCTCTGCCTCCGGGTCATGGGCGATCACCTCGTTGAGGGGCCGGTCCACACCGTCGCGCCGCAATATCGACGGCGCTCGAGGATGGGCGCCCAACCACAGCTCTGCCTGGGTCTCGCCAGTGGCCGGAACGCCCATGATCCTGGGCAGTGCCTCCCGCGACCCCCACGCGTAGGGCTGGACTGCCCCAATCAGGACACCCGGCGTGCTCACGGCTTCAAGTTAGGCGAAATCGGGATCAAGCCAGCCAGATCAGGTTGATCACCGCGATCAGATTGAAGCCGACGTGGGCCCAGATGGCCGGCCCCAGTCGCTTGTACCGTTTCACCAGCAGGGCGGCGATGATTCCGAAGGCCATGAGCGCGGGGAACTGGAGGAGTTGGAGGTGTACCGCTCCGAACAGGGCCGAAGAGGCCAGCACGCCTAACACTGCCCCCCATTTGCGCTCAAACGCCCGCAGCACCAGACCGCGGAAGAAGAGCTCTTCGAAGATGGGCGCCCCCACCACCACTCCCAGCATCACCAGAGCGATGTCACTACCGGTGGCGGCGCGGTCGGTGATCTCGCGGGCGGCCTCGCTCACGTCAAAGTCGAAGAACTGCTGGAACGGCGCATAGATGAGCCAAACCACCGCGATCTGGGCGAACACACCCACTAGCAGCCCCACGGGCACATCGGATGCCTTCATCGACAGGCCGAAATCGCGCCGTAGCCCGCTTCCTCTCAGCGTGCCGGCCACCAAGGTGGTCAGGGCGAATCCGCCCCACAGTCCGATCTGGCCCACCGGCAGGGTCCAAAGCGGCAGCGCCGGGTCGTTGCGCTCCTGGCTCATGGCGTCGCTCAACCCGTAGCGCCCCACGTACGACCCGGTGCCAGTGGTCCCCCCGGTATCCAGCCCAACCGCGGCCAGAACCACCAAGAAAACCACCACCGCGGCCACCCAGGAGACCACAACCCCGATGAACACATCGGGCAGACCCCACCGGATCTCTCGCTCTTTGCTCAGCTTCGCGGCCTCCACCGGCCCGCAGCGTAATGGTGACTTTGTCACCGAGCCCTCGTAGAATTGCGCGATGGCCTCTCCCCCGCCGCCGCCTCCCCCGTCGCCTGAGCGACGAGACCCCGAGCGCGGCCCGGGTCAGCAGCAGCCCACGCCAAGCCGGATGCCTCGCTGGGTGTGGTTCATCGTGCTGGGCCTGTTGGCCGCCCTGCTGTTCTCCAACGTGTTCCGCAGCGACGACAAAGGCGAGGAGGTCTCCTTCCGGGCCTTCGTCGACTCTGCCCAGATCAATCAGATCGAAGAGGCGGAGTACAACAACAACACCGGCGAGATAAAGGGCACGATGGCCGACGGCTCCAAGTTCCACACCACCGGGCCAGTCCCGCTGCCCGAACAAGTGGAAGAGGAATTGCGTCTAAACATCCCGACATTCGAGTTCCACACCCCCCGCAGCAGCATCTGGGCCAGCATCCTGCCCCTGCTGATCCCGGTGGCGCTGATCTTCTTGATCTTCTGGTGGTTCCAGCGCCGGGCTCAGGGGCAGATGAGCGGGATCATGTCCATCGGCCGGTCCAAGGCCAAGACCTACACCACCGAGCGACCCGAAACGTCCTTCGATGACGTGGCCGGTTACGAAGGGGTGAAGAAGGAAATCGTCGAGGTGGTCGACTTCCTCAAACATCCCGACAAGTTCGCCCAGATCGGGGCCCGCATCCCCAAGGGAGTGCTGCTGGTGGGGCCGCCGGGCACCGGCAAGACGCTCATCGCCCGGGCGG
>JAPPKI010000434.1 GCA_028820035.1 bacterium
GCTTTTTCTCCTCTTCGGGCCGCGTCGTGGCTCCCTCATCTACTGCGTCGCGCAGCACTGACATGGCCAGATCGTCGAGTTGCTCGGCGATCTGTTCGAGCTGCTCTCGGATGTGCTCAGCCGTCATAGTCGATTACCTCGTCCACGATCTCCAAGGGGTGGCGCACGACCACCCCGGCATTGGCCAAGTGAATGGTGCAGCCGGGGTTGGCGCTGGCCACGATATCGGCGCCGGAGCGGTTGATGGCCTCCAGCTTGCGATCGCGGATCGATGCTGCAAGTTCCGGTTGCATGGCCGCGTAGGCACCGCCCGCCCCACAGCACAGACCCTCGTCGTCCAGAGTGACCACAGTGGCGTAGCGGGATAACACATCGGCCACCGGTTGATGGGCTCGCTGCACATGGCGCAGATGGCAGGGATCGTGAACCGCGACGGTCACATCCCGGCGCCGCTCCCCCACTGATGGCAGTTGGTCGGCCTGAGCTGCCAGCCACTCATGCACGTCCATCACCCGCTCGCTGAAGGCGACGGCTTCTGGGGTGCCCATGTGCTTTCCGTACTCCTTGAGAACAGCCCCGCAACCGGCCGAGTCCACCAGAATCGGCGCTGAACCCTCCAAGGCCTTCATCGTTCGGGCGGCCAGGGCGTGGGCATGATCTTCCAATCCAGCATGGAGCGACAAAGCGCCGCAGCACGCCGCGCCCGGGCCGGGCAGGGCCACGCCGGCGCCAGCCGACTCCACCACCCGCTTCACCGAGGCGTGGGTTGATCGTTGCCAGGCGTCCATCACGCAGCCGGTGAACAGCCATACGTCGTTGCCGGTCGCTCGAAGCCGCTCTTGCACCAGGGGAATCTTGGGCAGTCCCAGCCGCTTGGAAGGCACCAACCGGAGCCGCTGGACCACAGCCAGCGACCGAGACAGCAGATTCAACAGCCAGCGATGGCCAAGAACCCAGAATCCCCACTGGCGCCAGTCCACGCGCCGCCGTCGCGCCAATTCAGCTTGCGTGGCCTCCATCATCGAGCCGAAGGGCACCCCGGACGGACAGGCTGGCTCGCATCCCCGGCACTGCACACACGAATCCATCGAGGCTAAGAAGGACTCGTCCACGGCCAAGCCGTGGTCTTGCACCTGGCGCATGGCGCTGATGCGCCCCCGCGGCGAGGCCCACTCTTCGCCGGTCACCCGAAATGTCGGGCAATGGGGCAAGCACAGCCCACACGACACGCATGAGGCCAGTTCCTCGGTGTCGATTCCGAGCGATTTCTTCGCCGTCATCACCCCGCCAGCGGGTCGCGCCCGGGATTGAGCCGACCTCGGGGGTCGAACTCGGATTTCAACCGTTGATGAAGGGCAACCACTGCCGGATCGGCGTCGGGGATCGGCCGGGGCTCAGACACATAAGCCATCCCGGTACCGATCTGCACCAGATAACTGCCCGTTGGCTGTCCCACCTCCAGCGCTCCAGTCGACACCCGATAGGCCGGCAGGGATGGCGGTCCATCAGTGGGCTCACACCCCAGCGAGCGGGCCAGTTCAGCCTCAGACTTCACATCGGACTCATGACCCTCCAAATGAACCCACGTAATCTCGCCGTCCCACAGGATGGAAGACGGCCAATACATGCTGCGGCGCAATTCCACCGGATCGCACGGTCCCGCCAGCCATTGCTGCGCCGCTGGCCGGGGCCACGTGCGCAATATAACTTCGCCGAGCAATCCCAGCGTGCCCAGCGATCCCGCCAGCAAACGGCACAAGTCGAAGCCCGATACGTTCTTCACCGTCGGGCCGCCCGCGGTGACGAGCCGCCCATCGTCGCCAACGTAGACCACCTCCAGCCGGGCGTCCCGAAGCCGCCCCCGGCCGAGAGCATGAAGGTCATCGCGGCCCACAGCCAGCACACCGCCCACCGTGGCTCCAGGCAATACCGGCAAGTTGGCCCGTTGGCCAGCCTCGGCTAACGCAGCGTCGAGTTCCTCTACCGGTGTACCGGCACCCACCCGAATGGTCATGTCGGCGGGATCGAAAGCCCGCACTCCAGCCGGGGCCCGCACCAAGCGGGTCTCCTCCGGGCACTGGCCGCCAATCTCCCATTGAGTGCGCCCACCGACCACCGCCACCGGGCCATCCGTCCCCACCTCAGCAGCGAACGATTCCAGATCTGCTGGCGCCTCTCGGCTAGACACTTATCCCCAAACCCCTTCGGGGATATTGTCGAGCGCCTTCACGTCGGCGCAGCTCGCTCCGGTGGGCAGCACCTTGCCGGGGTTGGCCATCTCTTCGGGGTCGAATGCCCGCCTCAACCGCGCTTGGGCATCCAGATCGGCCTCGCTGAACATCAGGGGCATGAAGTCCCGTTTCTCTATGCCGATGCCGTGCTCGCCCGACAGCACCCCGCCCACGGCCAGCGATGCCTCAATGATCGCCGATCCGGCGGCATGCACCCGATCCATGATCCCCGGTTCCCGGCCGTCGTACAGCAAAAGCGGATGGAGGTTGCCGTCACCGGCATGGAACACATTCATCACCTGTAAGTCGTGCTCGTCGACGATCTCGTACACCTGGTTCATCACCTCAGCCAGCCGAGTCCGGGGAACCACCGTGTCGTGCAGGTAGTAGTTGGGCTTGATCTGGGCAATGGCCCCAAACGCGCTCTTACGCCCCTTCCATATCAGAGCCCGCTCTTCGTCGTCGGTTGCCCGACGGACGCTTCCTCCTCGCTCAACGGCCAGCTCTGCTACTCGATCGGCCTCGGCAGCCACACCGCCGGGAAGGCCGTCTACCTCCACGATCACCACTGCGGCCGCGTCGGTGGGAAACCCGGCCCCAACGAAGTTCTCCACTGCCCAGATGATGTTCTTGTCCATCATTTCTATGGCCGCGGGCACGATGCCATCGGCGATCACCGCGCTAACGGTCTGGGCCGCCGCGTCAACCGAGTCGAAGGCCAACAGCAGGGTTTCCACCGCAGGAGGGTTGCGGGTAAGCCGTACTGCGATGGCAGTTGTGACCCCAAGCATCCCCTCAGATCCCACATACGCCCCCCGCAGATCCAAGCCGGGGGTCCAGCCGCCGGCATCGCCTAGCACCACGGACTCGCCCGACATCAGCACCACTTCGGCGGCCAGCACATGGGCGCTGGTCACCCCAAGGGCCAAACAATGGGGGCCGCCCGCATTGGTGCCCACATTGCCGCCCAGAGAGCACACCTGCTGGCTTGAGGGGTCGGGAGCAAAATGCAAACCAAAGGGCGCAAGAGCTCGACTGAGGTCCAGGTTGATCATGCCTGGCTGCACCCAAGCCACTCGCTGTTCGGCATCCACCGACAGCAGGCGGTTCATCTTGGTGGCAACTACGACCACCGGCTCCTCTAGAGGAACCGCTCCCCCGGCCAGCCCGGTCCCCGCTCCCCGGGGTACAACTGCCCGGCCATGGCGGCGCGCCGCATCCACGCAGCCCTGCACCTCTTCGGTGCTGATCGGGAAGCACACCGGCCCGGCTCGGCCACCTTCGAAGATCGACGCGTCTCGACCCATGATCGAGCGCTCCAAGGGGGCTACCCTCACCCGGTCGGAAGGCAGCACCCTCCGAAGGTCTCGCATCAAGGGGTCGGCCTTTCGAAACTTCATCCCAGCCTGGGGCGCGCCGAGGAGATCAAGGCGCAGTTCCTCGCATCAAGGGGTCGGCCTTTCGAAACTTCATCCGCCAGTAGAATACCGGCAGTGAGTCACACAGGATGCAAGCACTCCAAGGTCTTTTAACGGGACGAATCGCACGGTCAGGGGTGGAGTTGCTCGCCTCATTCCGACCGCGTCGGGCCTTTCCCGCCGTGATGGTGCTCTCCATCATCACCGGGGCTCTCGTCGGGCTATTGGTGGCTGGTTTTGAGCAACTCACCGTAGAAGTGCTGCTCAAAAGGCTTTTGGAGGGCCCGCTTTGGTGGCAGGCGGCAGCCCCGGCCATCGGCTTGTTTGCTGCCGTCGCAATCTTGCGCTATCTCGGGCGGGGCACCTCCCCATCGACGTCAGACGAGTACGTGCGGGCCTTTCACGAACGCCACCCCCGGCTCCCCCTCTCCCAACTTCCCGCCAAACTCCTTGCCGGTGTGGCCACCATCGGCCTAGGGGGCTCGATGGGGCTGGAGGGCCCCTCGGTGTACGCCGGTGCCACAGTCGGCCACAGCACCCAAGGGCTGTTTTCACGATGGTTGCGCCGGGAGGAAGCCAAGATGCTGCTCACCGCGGGAGCGGCTGCTGGCATCGCCGCCGTGTTCAAGACCCCGGCAACCGGGGTGATCTTCGCGTTAGAAGCCCCATACCGCGACGACGTGGCTCGCCGGGCCCTATTGCCCGCCCTGCTGGCATCGGCCTCCGGTTATCTGGTGTACGTAGCTATCCTGGGCACTGATCCGGTTATCGATCTGGGCAGCCACAGCGGCGATCTCAGCATCATCCATTTAGGCGGAGGGGCGCTCCTTGGCCTCGTGGCCGGTCTTGGGGGACGGGGATTCGCCTGGCTGGTGCGCCAAGCCAAAGGGCTCGAACTGCACTACCCGGTCATTGTCAGGATCCTGGTGGGCGGTGCGGTGCTAGCTGGACTGGTGGTGGCGACCGAGGCAGTGTTCGACCAACCCCTGAGCCTGGGTCCTGGGGTGGAGGCCACCCAATGGCTGCAAGACGACAATCACACTCTGCTTCTCATCGGAAGCCTGCTTGCCTTCCGGGTGATCGCCACCCTCACCACCGTGGGCGCCGGAGGCACCGGCGGGCTGTTCATCCCCCTGGCCGTCCAGGGGGTGATCGTGGGTAGTTTCGTGGGCCAAGCCCTGGGGACGGCCGACATCGGGCTGTACCGCACGCTGGGGCTGGCCGCCTTCTTGGGCGCCGGATACCGGGCGCCCATCACCGCAGTGATGTTCGTGGCGGAGAGCACCGGTGCATCAGTGTTCGTAGTCCCCGCGCTCATCGCCGCCGCAGTGTCGCAGCTAGTGGCCGGATCCAGCTCGGTGGCTTCCTATCAGCTCGACAAGCGGGAGGGCCTGGTAGAGCGCCGGCTCGCCCTGCCCCTCACCTCCGCACTCACCACCGACACCCTGACCGTCCCCCCCGACGCCACTGTCAGTGAATTGGTGTACATCCATCTTCTTGGTCGACGCGAACGAGAAGTACCAGTAGTCGACGGTGGAACCTATCTCGGGATGTGCGGCTTGGAGCAGATGAGCGATCTAGAACGCGACGTGTGGAACGAGACGCTGGTTGCCGATATCGCTCGGCGCGATCTTCCCACGGCCCGTCCGTCTTGGACATTGCGCGATGCAGTGGCCCAGATGGATGCCAACGACACCGACCAATTGCCGGTGACCGACGACGACGACACGTTCATCGGGGTAGTGCGGGCCGACGACATCCTCCGTCTCGACGAGATCCTCGACGAGACGGAGGGAGTATGACCGGGGTCTAGCAAGACCGGCTCGGTTGGGAATTAGCTCGTCTTGAGAAGACGGACTCAGTCGGGAAATAGCTCGTCTGGAGAAGACGGACTCAGTCGGGAATTAGCTCGTCTTGAGAAGACCGGCTCAGTCGGGAAATAGCTCGTCAACGCTGTCAGCGCTCGGGGTGTCCCGGTATTCGCACCAGGGTTTTGCCCCAACCTTCACGAGTCGGCATTCCTCACCGGGGATGGCTCCACACTCCACGCATGGATCCTCGTTCTCTTCGAACATAACGTCGAAGTCGTCGCTTGTGTGCTTCAGCGCACGAGCTTCTTCGTAACGACG
>JAPPKI010000334.1 GCA_028820035.1 bacterium
CCATAGCTCAACCGGAGGCGATGCCGGATTCAAACGGCCGACGATCGGGCTGAAGGGAAAAAACGCCATGGGATCGCGGGAATCGAAATTGGGGGTCAGCTCCCCCATGACCCCCTGTTGGTGGAGCCCCTTCATCTGCTCCGCCTCGACCAATGCCGCGGCCCGTCCCAATAATTCGGTGGCTTCGGTGAGGGAATCCCCGGTGACCGTAGTGACCCGCACCGCGTTCAACACCCGACGAGCTGCTTCGGTCAAGGCCAACCGGTCGGGTCCGGCCCCGTAATCGGGGCCAGGTGCTGCGCTGGGGGCTTCCCAGAGAGGCTGCTCGCTCAAATGAGAGGGAAATCGACGGTGTCAGTCGGGGTCGTAGCCGTATTCGACCACGAAGTCGGTGCCGGGGAGGCCGGGGGTAACCGCACCCGCTCTCCAGCCGCCGTCCACGTTCAACTCGGCGCCAGTAACGTATGACGATTCGTCGCTGGCCAGGAACAGGGCGGCGTAGGCGATCTCCGTGGGCTTTCCGACTCGGGGAATAGCCTGATAGATGTAGGGTTCTTTTTCAGCCCGAGGATCATTCCTAGGATTGCCCATCGGGGTGTTCACCCCGCCGGGGTGGATGGAATTGACTCGGATGTCGAAGCGACCCCATTCGATGGCCGCGGTCTTGGTCATGCCCCGGATGGCGAACTTCGACGCCGAATAGCTGATCAGGCCGTTTTTGGACTGCTGGCCGTCGATGGAGCTGATGTTCACGATGGAACCGCCACCGGCCATCTTCATGGATTCCAACACCGCTTTCATCCCCAGAAAGGTCCCCACCTGGTTGACGTTTATTACCTCCATGTAGTCGTCGAGGGAGGTTTCCTCAATGGCTGCGGGCCGCAGGATGGCCGCGTTGTTGACCAGGACATTCAGGGTTCCCATGCTGGCGGCCGCTTCAACGGCCGCGTCCCAGTCGGCTTCTTGGGCCACATCCAGGTGCACATATCGGGCGTTGTCCCCAATGCTGGCTGCTACTTGCTCGCCGTCGTCGTCGAGCACGTCCCCGAGCACCACCTTGGCCCCCTCCGAGGCGAACAGCCGGGCTTCGGCCTCTCCCTGGCCCCGGGCTGCTCCGGTGATGATCGCTACCTTGCCGTCCAGCCGTCCCATCTCAGCGTCTCCTTCGGTGTTCGGGCGGTGTTTGCCGGAGCCACCCTACTTGCCCGCTTCGGCCCGCCCTAACCTGTGCGCATGGATCTGGGATATCGGACGTTCGACGCCGACAACCACTACTACGAGCCCCGTGACGCCTTTACCCGTTACATCGAAACAGCATTCGCTGACCGTGCCGTAAGGCCGGTGATCGAGTCCGACGGCACCGAGGAGGTGTACATAGGCGATCAGCGCTTCACCTTCCTGGAACACCGCAACTACGACACTGCTCCCCGTCCGGGAATGCTGCGGGAGATGCTCCAAGCCATGAAGCGGGGCGACCGGGGAGGGAACATCAACAAAACCCGGGTTTCTGAGCCTCATCGTCCCGAATATGTGAAGCGCTCGGCCCGAGTCGACGTGCTCGACACGCAGGGCATCGAGGCCGCAGTCTTGTTCCCCACGCTCGCAGTGTGCGTTGAGCACTACATGGTTGACGACCCCGCCCTGCTCTACGCCAACCTCTCTGCCTTCAACCGCTGGTTAGACGACGAGTGGGGCCTGAACCGGGATGGCCGCATCCATGCCCCTCCCCTGCTGTCGCTGGTCGATCCCGACCGGGCGGTGGCCGAGTTGGAATGGGCGTTGGACCGGGGGGCTCGGGTGGTGTCGCTGCGTCCCGGCCCCGCAGCCGGTCGAAATATCGCCGACCCGGTGTTCGACCCCTTCTGGGCTCGGATCAATGAGGCCCGTGCCGTGGTGGGGTTCCACATCGGCGAGTCGGGTTACAACCAGTCGATGTCGGTGCATTGGGGCGAGGACCCAAATCCTCCGTCGCACCGGCAGTCGGCGTTGCAGTGGACTTGCTTCTACGGAGACCGGCCGATCATGGAAACGGTGGCGGCGCTGATTTATTCCAACCTCTTTGAGGCCTTTCCCAATGTTCGGATCATGAGCGTGGAGAATGGAAGCCTGTGGGTGGAGTACCTGATGGCGGCCATGAACAAGATGAATCGGATGGGCCGCAACGGTCCGTGGCTGCGGGGTCCGCTGACCGAGAAGCCCAGCGACGTTTTCCGGCGCCACGTGTTCGTATCGCCTCACCATGAGGAGCCAGTGGCTGATTTGGCCCGGTCCATAGGGGTGTCCCAGGTGCTGTTCGGGTCCGACTGGCCCCACGCCGAAGGTCTGGCTGAGCCGCTGGAATTCGTCGAAGGGCTGTCCAGCCTCCCGCCAAGTGATATCCGTCAGATAATGCGGGAGAATTTGGCCGGGCTGCTGGCCGCCTAAACGGCTTTGTCTCTAAACAGCCGCCGGTCATAGGGCACACCGCATCGCTCGAGGGCGGCCTGCCAGGCAGGGCTGTTCTTCATGATGCGCCGCAGTCCCAGGACCATTGCCGTGCTGGCGGCTCGCGCCCCGGGAACCGTGGTCAACCCCAAGACCGAGGTGAGCTCTCGGGGGATGGTGGCGATAGCCCCATTCATCAGGATCTGGTATCCCGCTTTCTGCGCCGCGGGAATCGGAGGACTCTGTAAGAAGCTGACCGCGGCCCGCATGCCCGGGCTCGGCGCCAGCGCAGGACGCCCGGTGATCCACTCACGGAGTGCTCCGGCGGTTGTGGGCAACGGGGCCGCGCCCAGCATCTCCCCTACCTGGGACTGCTCCACCACGAACTGGTCGGCTTCGGCGGGGCTGAGGCGACCGCCGAAGCGCTGGTAGGACTCGAGGAAGGAGTCAGTCAACGAGTTGTGGACCCACGCGGCAAGCTCTGGAGTCGACGCACTGTACGCCTGCCCCCGATGTGAGGTGCCACTCACACCTTGGTGGGCCGAATTGACCAGATCAATGGCTTCTTTGACCTCAGGCATCGCCCCAAAAGTGGCCGACGTGACGTAGAAGGACGTGCGGCTGAGCCGGCCGAGCGGATCATCTCGGTAGCGACTGTGGTCGTCCACACCGGCCACCACCTCAGGGTGGGCCGCTTGGATCAACAGTGCCCGGATTCCGCCGATGAACACGCTGACATCGCCGATAACCCTCCAGCTGACCGAGCCAGGGCCGCACAGTCCCGGATCTCCGGGGAAATCTCGGGTGTGTCTCAAAGGCACCTCCGCGTGGGCGAACATGCCGCTCACCGAGTTGATGACTCGATTCTTGGCCCATTGGAGCACTGATTCACCCTACCGCCGGCCGAGGGGAGGCCGGTCAGGCCATCGTCGGGGTGTGGGCCGAAGAGAAGACAAGGCCGAGGTCGGCGGTCCACGACGCAAAGCGATGATGGTCGCCGGCAGGAACCCCCAGCATGGCTGCCATAACCCTGATGGGCAGCTCGTGGGCAAACCCGGCCACCAGGTCCACAGCGTCCCCAGCCAGCCCGGTCACCAATTCCTCGGTGATGTCCACTACGCGGGGGCGCAGAGACTCAACCGCTCGAGGGGTAAACGCTCTGCTGACCAGGCGCCGCAGGCGGGTGTGCTCTGGCGGATTAGCAGAGAACATGACCTGGCCCCACCAATCGGCAATAGGCCCCTCGGTAATCCCTCGGGGAGCAAGCAGGTCAGTGGTCAAGAACCTGGGATCCCGCAGCACCGATTCCACCGCGTCGAAACTCAAGGCGATCAGGCCCCCGTCGACTCCCCGTGCCAGCGGGTGCCGGTTCCGGGCTTCGGCTAGGACGGGATAGGGATTCGACCAGAAAGCCGGATCGGTGAGGTCTACAACGGCGAGGTGGTCCACAGTCGCTATTGTCCCCCGGCATGGAATTACTTCCCAGCCCTGAGCCGTTTATCCAGGGAATCGATTTCGGCGAGGGTCCCCGGTGGCACGATGGCCGTCTCTGGTACTCCGACTTCTACCAGTACTCCGTGAACGCCGCCTCGCTGGACGGAACCGTTGAGGTGATCGTGGAGGTTCCCGGTCAACCATCAGGGTTGGGGTGGACGCCCAACGGCGACCTCCTAGTGGTGTCGATGCGAGACCGCCGGGTCATGCGCTACGACGGCGTGGCCCTCCATGAGCATGGCGACCTCTCCGAGATAGCCACCTCGCTCTGCAACGACATGACAGTGGACGCCGAGGGGCGGGCCTACGTGGGCAACTTCGGGTTCGACCTGCACAGTGGAGAGGACTTTGCTCCCGCCACTCTCGGGCTGGTGCAGACAAACGGCACGACAGAAGCCGCGGCCGACGGCCTGGCGTTCCCCAACGGTGCGGTCATCACTCCGGACGGCGCTACCTTCATCGTGGGAGAGAGCTTTGCCAGCCAGTTCACCGCGTTCGATCTCGGGCCCGAGGGACGGCTGGAGAACCGCCGGCTGTGGGCCGCGGTGCCGGGGACCATTCCCGATGGCTGTTGCTACGACGCCGAAGGAGGCATCTGGTACGCCGACGCCATAGGCCGAGCCGCTCTGCGCGTCGTCGAAGGGGGTGAGATCACCCATCGGGTGGAGACAGAGCTCAACTGCTTCGCGGTCATGCTGGGCGGCGACGACCGCCGCACGCTCTTCCTTGTCACCGCCCCCGGCTCTCACCCTGACGAAGTTCAGGGACTTGGGCAGGGGCGCATTGAATCGGTACCGGTGGAAATCCCCGGTGTCGGGCTTCCCTAGAGAATCAAGGAGCTTCAATCATGAGATTTTCCGGAAAGGTTGCATTGGTCACCGGTGCTGGGTCGGGCATCGGCCAGGCCACCGCGATACGACTGGCCAGTGAGGGGGCCGTGGTGACCGGCAGCGACATCAACGAGGCCGGTCTCGAGGAAACCGCGGGGATGGTCACCGGCGATGGCGCATTTTATCCAGCCGTATCAGATGTGCGTTCTCGAGATGCCTGCCATGAGCTGGTGAACTCGGCGGTTGCCGATCACGGTCGCCTCGATGTGCTGTGCAACGTGGCCGGAGTGGCCCGGGGCCACCGGGTGGAACACGTCGATCAGGAGGCGTGGGATCTGATCATGGGCGTCAATGTAGAGGGGGTTTTCTGGATGTCACAGGCCGCCCTCCCCCATTTGGAGTCATCGGAGGGATGCATTGTGAACATTGCCTCGAATGCAGGATTGATGGGACAGGCCTACACCGTGCCCTATTGCGCCAGCAAGGGAGCAGTAGTGCTGATGACTAAGGCCATGGCCATGGAGATGATGAAGACCGGAATTCGGGTCAATGCCATTGCCCCCGGCGGGGTGGAAACCAATTTGATGGAGACCTTCACCTTTCCCGAAGACCCTGATGCCGACCTCATGGGGCGCTACTTGGGCTTCCGAGGCCAGGCCCAAGCCGATGACATCGCTTCCTTGGTGGCCTACATCGCCTCTGACGATGGCCATCGAATCCATGGCTCGGTGCTGAGCATCGATGCAGGTATGACAGCAGGATGAGCTGGGATCCAACCGGACAGCGAGTGCTGGTCACCGGCGCCTCGTCGGGGATCGGAGCTGCTCTGGCGGTTGAACTGGGCCGGAGAGGGGCGTTCGTAGGCTTGGCCGCCCGTCGGGGTGATCGTCTCGAACAAGTTCTCGAAGAAGTACGAGATGCTGGCGGCGATGGCTGCTGGTGGACGCTGGACTTGGCTGACTTGGAAAGCGTGGCGCCGTTTGCCGATCGGGCCTGGGC
>JAPPKI010000418.1 GCA_028820035.1 bacterium
GCACTGAAGCGCTCACCGTTATCGATGTGAACACCGGCAAGAACGTCGGCGACTCCAACCTGGAGGAGACCGTGTTCCGCAACAACCTGGAGGCGGCTCAGGAGATTCCCCGGCAGCTCCGGTTGCGCGACATCGGCGGGATCATCGTGATCGACTTCGTGGACATGGAGAAGCGGGGCAACCGCGAAGAGCTCATGAAGGTGTTCCGGGAGTCGCTGGCTTGGGACAAGACCCGCACCCAGGTGCTGGACATCTCCGAGTTGGGCCTGGTTGAGATGACCCGCAAGCGCATTGGCGAGGGCCTGCTGGAGTCGTGCTCTTCGGTCTGCCCCACCTGCGATGGACGAGGCCTGGAGCTCGACCGACAGCTAGTAAGAACCCGTCGAGACGGGTAGCCTTGGACAGGTGTATGCCGTTATCCGCACCGGCGGAAAGCAGTACAAGGTTGAAGAGGGCCAGATCCTCGATGTGGAGCTGCTGGGCGAACCCGGGGCTGAGGTCGAGCTGATCCCGCTGTTGTTGGTGGACGGCGACTCGGTGACCGCCGCCCCCGATCAGCTCGGCAAGGCCAAGGTCACCGCCACAGTGGTGGACTCGGTCAAAGACCGCAAGATCAACGGTTTCACTTACAAGAACAAGAGCAACCAGCGTCGGCGGTGGGGCCATCGCCAGCGCAAGTCTCGCATTCAGATCACGGCGATCAAGGCGTAGAGGAGCGAACGATGTCCAAGACCAAAGGCGGCGGCTCAACCCGAAACGGCCGCGACTCCAACCCCAAGCGCCTCGGGGTAAAGGTGTTCGACGGCACGGAGGTAACCGCCGGCTCGATCATCGTGCGCCAGCGGGGCACCCGCATCCATCCCGGCGAGAACGTTCAGCGCGGCCGCGATGACACCCTGTTTGCCACCGCTGACGGGCGGGTCAAGTTTGGCCGTCGGCGGCGCCGCAAGCTCGTCGACGTCATTCCCGGCTGATCGCCCTCCTTGCGGCTGTCGGCCGCTTGACTCAGGCGGTTGCGGAAAGACAGACGATGTCCCAATTCGTTGACGAGTGCGGCCTGAATGTGCGAGGTGGCGACGGCGGCGCGGGATGTGTGTCGTTTCGCCGTGAAGCCCACGTGGCCAAGGGGGGTCCCGACGGCGGCGACGGCGGCGACGGCGGCAGCGTCTGGCTGGTGGCCGACCACAATGTGGCCTCGCTGATCGCGTTCAAAGACCACCCCCATCGCCGGGCCGACAGCGGTCGCCACGGCCAGGGCAAGCGTCGCCACGGCGCATCGGGCGAGGACGCTATCGTCCGGGTTCCAGTGGGAACCACGGTCAAGTCCCAAGATGGGGAGCCGGTGGCCGACCTTGCGGCCGACGGAGTCCGCTGGCTGGCGGCCGCGGGTGGCCAAGGCGGCCAGGGCAACACCCGGTTCTCCACCCATCAGAACCGCGCCCCGGCGTTCGCGGAGCAGGGCGAGGCGGGGGAGCAGCGCTGGCTCAGGCTGGAGCTGAAGCTGCTGGCCGACGTGGCGTTGATCGGATTCCCCAATGCAGGCAAGAGCACGCTGATCTCCCGGATCTCCGCGGCCCGCCCCAAGATCGCCGACTACCCGTTCACCACTCTGGAGCCCAATCTGGGCGTGGTGCGTACTGGCGACAACACTGGCGACGACTTCGAGATGGTGGTGGCCGACATCCCCGGTCTCATCGCTGGGGCGAGCGACGGGCGCGGCCTTGGTCACCGCTTCTTGCGCCACACCGAGCGGGCCCGGGTCATGGTGGTGATGGTTGATCTGGCCTCGGTGGAGGAGGTCTCGCCTTCCGAGCAGCAGCGGGTGTTGCTGGAGGAACTGGGCGCCTACCGGCCCGAACTGCTGGAACGGCCCAGGGTATTAGTGGGGTCGAAAGCCGATGTCGGCCATCTGGATCCTCCGCCGGAGGCCTTGCTTGTTTCCGCGGTGACCGGTGCTGGCCTCCCCGAGTTGATCAGGGCTATGGCTGACGCGGTTCGCGAAGCCCGGGCTCAGGAAAGCCTGGGTTTGCGCGCCAAGCGCTCCGACGATGTGGTTATCCACCGGCCGGTGCCCGAGGGAATCAGAGTGGAGCGGGCCGATGACGGTGCCTATGTGGTGGTGGGCCGAGCTGCCGAGCGCACAGTGGCGTTGTCCGACCTGGATGCCCCTGGTGCCTGGGACTTCGCCCGCCGCCGACTGGAGAGGCTGGGGGTGGATCGGGCTCTGGCCCGGGCCGGCATCAAGTCGGGTGACACCGCCCGGATCGGCGCTTTCGAGTTCGAGTACTACGACGACGATGAGTACTTCAGCGAGGAGGCATCGCCGTGATCGTGGTAGTCAAGATTGGGACATCGTCGATCACCGAGGCCGATGGCACCATCAGAGCCGAGGCGATAGCCAAGCTGAGCGGCGAGGTGGCCGCCGCGGTGGCCGATGGCCATCAGGCCGTGGTGGTCAGCTCCGGGGCGATCGGCGCGGGGCTGCCCGTGCTTGGCTTCGACCAGGGCCGTCCCCGCGACTCGGTCACCTTGCAAGCGCTCTCCGCGGTGGGCCAGAGCAGATTGATGGCCCTCTACCAGGAGCGCCTGGCCGGCTATGGCCTGATCTGCGGCCAAGTGCTGCTGGCCCCTCGGGACTTCCTGGAGCGCCCTCAATACCTGCACGCCCAGCGCACGCTCAACCGGCTGTTGAAGCTGGGGGTGGTCCCCATTGTGAATGAGAACGACGCGGTGGCCGATGACGCCATCCGCTGGGGGGACAACGACCGCATTTCGGCTCTGGTGGCTCACATGGTGGACGCTGGGCTCCTAGTGCTGCTGACCGACACTGAGGGGGTCCACACCGCCGATCCCCGCTCCGACGCCGACGCTCAGATCATCGAGGAGATCACCGACCTGAGCCTGCTCGAAGAGCTGGCCGCCGCCGCCGGCGGGGCAGGCACCGACCGGGGAAGCGGGGGCATGGCCTCAAAGCTGGCCGCGGCCCGTATCGCCAGCTTGTCGGGGGTCCGGACTGTGATCGGAGCCGCCGAACGCGACCAGATTGTGGCCGAGGCGCTGGCCGGTGCGCCGGGGGCCGGAACGACGGTGGCAGCCCAGCCCCAGCGGTTGAGCGCCCGCAAGCTGTGGATCGGATTCGCCATGGTGCCCTCTGGCACCGTGCGGGTGGATGCCGGCGCCCGTCGAGCCATGGTGGAGCGGGGGGCTTCGCTTCTGGCCATCGGCATTACCGGCTTTGAAGGCGTGTTCCAGCAGGGTGATGCGGTGGATATCCGGGGGCCGGACGATGAGGTGTTCGCCCGCGGCTTGATGGAGGTCTCATCCGACGACATGGACTCGGTGGTCGGCCTGCGCTCCGACGAGATGCCCCCCGGAGCGCCCGACGAGGTCATCCACCGCGATTCATTGACCGTGCTGCCCTGATCGGCCCTGGTTACCGCCTGACAAATGCAGCCCTGATCCGGGCCATGGCCTGCTCCATCAGGGTGGCGGCTTCCTCAGCCGCGGCCACCCCGGAGCCCCGCCCGAGGATCACATACACCCCTCCGGTTACCAGCAAAGCCACCGGCGCGGCCACCAACAGCGGCAGGGGTTCAAAGGCCCAGGCCAGCACTCCGCCCAGCACCGCGGCCGACAGGGCGGCAACCGCCAGGCGTCTCATCGGACCTCGCACCGGCTGGCGGCGGCGCAGCAGATAGCGGATCCGATGGCGCAGGATGCCGTACTCCACCCAGGCTGCCACCGTGCTGCCCAGGGCCAGGCCCACCGCTCCCAGCCGCACCGCGCCCTCGGCCCGATCGGCGTCCGACAGCGGTGACAGCACCTGGAAGTCGCCCAGCCGCTCCACGCTGCCGTTGACCACCCCATAGGAGTCGAAGCTGAACATGAGCAGAATCCCGACCCCGGCGGCCAGCACCACTCGCACTACCGCCACCCGGGCCGGGCCTTTGGCATCGCCTGCCGCGAAGCAGGCGTTCTGAAGCAGGCGAGATGACGCCGAGGCCACTAGCCCCAAGGAGTAAGCGGCCAGGATCCACCACACCTGCACGGTCTGGTCGCCACTGAACTGCCCCCGCTCCAGCAGCGCCCCCACGATCAACCCGCCCAGGGTGATGAACGCCACCGCCGAGTACAGAACGTAGAACCCGATCCGGTCGAGGCCGGCTTGAAGCCGGCGCACCAGTGCTTCGGCGTCGCCTTGCTCCCGGGCCATCTCCGGCAGGTCGCTGGCCGCCACGCTCATGGCGAACAGGCTGATGGGCAGGAAATAGATCACCTGGGCGAATCCCAACGCGGCGATGGCCCCGCCGGCGAGCAGCCCGGCCAGGATCAAGTCCACGTAGGCCGACACCTGCACCACCCCCCGACCGATGAACGCCGGCCCGAACCGGTTGAGCACCGTGCGCACATCGAGGCGCCGCCAGTTCAGGCTGAGCCGAAGCGACGGGACGAGGCGCAGCACCAGCGGTACCTGCACCAAGAATTGGAGGGCGCCGCCCACCACGACCCCCCAAGCCGCCATCTTGGCCACGTCGGAGGCCCGGGTGGAGGGATCCACGTCATGCCACACCAGCCAAGCCCCCACCATGAACGCCACTTGTGCGGCGTTCCAGATCACCGGTGCGGCAAAGGACAAGAAGAACCGGCGGTGGGCGCTCAGCACCCCCAGGGTCCACGCGGCCAGCACGATGAACCCGATCCCGGCGAACATCACCCGTACCAGCTCCACGGTTAGATCAGCAGTGTCGTCGGACAGCCGCCACAACAACAGCGACACCACCGGCTCGGCCAACATCCACCCGGCCAGCACCAATAGCCCGGTGACCACCGCCAACAGCCCGAACACTGCTCCGGCCAGACGCCCCGCGTCCTTGCGCCGCCCCTGCTCCACCAGCTGCGAGTAGATGGGGATGAAGGAGGCCGACAGCACCCCTTCGCCCAGCAGGTTTTGCAGCAGGCGGGGAATGGTCAAAGCGGCCCGGTAGGCATCGCCGATGCGGCCTGCGCCGATGAACGCGGCCACCGCCACCTCCCGGCCGATACCCGAAACGCGGGACAGGAAAATCCCCGCACCCACCAGGGCTGCTCCCTTGCCGCTGGGGCGCTCGGAGGTTGGTGTGTCAGCCATCGTCCTGCCTCTGGATCGCCCCTTTGCTGCCAGACCGCGGGGCGTCGTTCGTGCCGTTGAGTCGTTGTTCAACCGGTGGAATGCCAAAACACGCTACCGGAGCAACGGGTGCAGTCGGGTACGCTCGCGCCGTGAGCGCCGATATACCTATGGCCGAGTTGGCCGACCGGGCCAAGGCCGCAGCCCGGGTTTTGGCCACTGCCGATACCGAGACCAAAAACCACGCACTGCTGTTGGCCGCCGACCAGCTGGAGCAGGCCCGAGACGATCTGTTGGAGGCCAACCAGGCCGACGTGGAGGCGGCCACCGCGTCGGGCATGAGTGCCACGCTGGTGGACCGGCTTCGGCTGACAGACTCCCGGTTGGAGGGAATGGCCGGCGGTTTGCGCAAGGTCGCCGGCCTCGCCGACCCGGTGGGGGAGATCGTGGGCGGCTGGGTAGTGCCCTCCGGCTTGCGAATCAGCCAGGTGCGAGTGCCGCTGGGCGTGGTGGCCATCGTGTATGAGAGCCGCCCCAACGTGACCAGCGATGCCGCTGGCCTGTGCCTCAAGTCGGGCAACGCCGCCTTCTTGCGGGGATCGTCCAGCGCGCTGGGCTCCAACCTGGCCATCG
>JAPPKI010000511.1 GCA_028820035.1 bacterium
CACCATGGCCGTGGCCGAGACACTGCGCTACAGCCCGCCGGCCCACTGGATCCAGCGTCTACCCCACGAGGAGGCCGAGCTGCCGTCGGGCACCGGCACCATTCCTGCTGGGGCCACCGTGACCGGCATCATCGGCGCCGCCAATCGGGACGAGCGCAAATACACCCACACCGACCCCGAGTTGTTCGACATCAACCGAAAGGACCTACCGGCCTCCAGCGCCTTCGCAGCCAACGCCGAGCACACCACCTTCTGCTTCGGTCGCCACCACTGTGTGGGCTCATACCTGGCCAAAGCCGAGATCGAGGCCGCGCTCAACATCGTGCTCGATTGCACCGAGAATCTCCGGTTGGCCGACGGCTTCGAGGCCAAAGAGGTAGGGGTGTTCCTCCGAGCCCCGGCCGAACTCCAGGTGGAGTTTGATCCGGTAGGGGGCAGTTAGCTTCAGAGGCGATTGGTCCTGGATACACCGATTTCCTACTATTTGGGCTTCAAGCGTTGGACCGATAGTGAATCGTCCGGAGAGGGGACAACTATGAAACGCTCCTTGAGGAAGCTGCTGGCAGCACTGCTGGCGTTGACGTTGGTTGCTGCGGCATGCGGCAACGACGATGACGACGTCGCGGACGAGCCGGCACCGACGGCCACCGAGGCACCAGCGGCCACTGAGGCTCCGGCTCCGGCGGCCACGGAGGCGCCTGCACCAGAGCCCACCGAAGAGATGGCCCCCGAGCTGCCGAATATCAGGATCGGCTACCTCCAGTGGATTTACGCCGATGAGGCCGGTAAGCGCATCGAAGATGCGGCCAAGGAGGCGGTTGACTTCCTCGGTTGGGAATACGAGACCTGCGACGCCGCTGGCGACCCAGCCCAGATGCCTGTCTGTGGCAACCAGCTGCTTGATGCCGACATCGACGTGATGCTCACCGACGGAATTCCCGAGGCGTTCATCACCGACGTGCTCGAGCGGGCCGCAGCAGAGGGCGTTCCAATCCTCTCTGCCGGTGGCGAGGTGGAGCCCCGCGACTTCTACATCGCAAGCTTCGCCTCTGATGACACTGACCTTGGAGTTCAGCTCGCCAACTATCTGGTTGAGCAGCTTCCTGACGGGGGCAACATCATCGTGCAGACAGTGCCCACCGCATGGAGCGATAAGCGCATTACCGGCCTTAACTCAGTTATCGAAGGGACAGGCATCACCGTGGTCGACCAGTGGGAAGGCGACTTTGCCAACCTGGTTGCTGGTACAGAGGCGGATGTGACCACCAAGTTGCAGCAGTTTGACGATGTCGACGCCGTTTGGATCAACTTCTCGGTGGCCTCCATCGGTGCTGCGTCAGCCATTGGCGCTCTCTATCCCGACGGCGACGATCCGGACCGTCCGCTGCTGGTCACCTTCTACGCCAATCCAACAACGGTTAATGACATCCGGGATGGCCGGGTAGACGCCGCGGTGGACGAGAAACTGGAGTGGCAGAGCTGGGCCCAGGTGGATGCCGTGGCTCAGATGCTGGTATTCGGCGAAGATCCGAGCCAAGAGCGGGCCCCAACCTATGACGGCAGGAACTTCTCGGTCCGCCAGGTGGTCACCATCGACACGGTGAATGCCATGCCCGCTGACAGCACCGAGGTTCCCGCACCGGATCCGCCCGGTGACTACGAGGAGTACTTCCGTAACAAGTGGTGCAGTCAGTTCAGCGGGGTCGCGAACTGCGGCTAAGAATCTGAACTTGCACTTCTAGGTGTAGGAAAATGCATCCAATGGGCCGGTGGCAACGATGCTTGCCACCGGCCCATTCGCGTACAAGCTGCTACTTTGCCCGCAGGAGGTTCTAGCTGTGTCTGAAATGGCAACTGCTCAGGCCCCGTCACCAGAGTCCGGTGGCAGGCGTCAGGATTTTGACTTGCTCAAGGTCATCTCACGCTTTGGGGTGATCATCACGCTGTTGGCCAGCATCTTGATTTTCTCCATTCTCAACGATCGGTTCATTGAGATCGCCGGGATCCGAACCAGTCTCAATCTGGCCTCTCCATTGCTGATGCTGGCTCTAGGACTCACCGTGGTCTTGGCCATGGGCGATTTTGACTTGTCGGTCACCGGAATACAGTCGGCGGCCGGAGCCATTGTTGTCATTCTCATTGTCAACCATGACTGGTCTTGGCTGCTCGCCGTATTCGTGGGATTGCTGTTTTGCCTACTCGCGGGTTCAGTAAATGGCTTGCTTGTCTCATATGCAGGAATGCCTTCGTTCATCACTACGCTGGCAACCGGCTTGATATTGATTGGAACCAGATATGAGGCAGCCGATGGCCGCAATATCACCGGCGCGAAAGACCTGCCTGCCATTTACCGAGACTTCGGTGTCGGTAGGCCGGACCCATGGTTGGAGTTGCATACCCCAGTATGGATAGCCGCAGGACTGGCCATTCTCATGTGGCTTCTCATGTCCAAGACCGAGGCTGGTCGCTACATGTATGCCATCGGCGGCAATCCTGAGGCCGCACGGTTGTCGGGCATAAACGTCAAGGCTCTACGAGCCTTGGGGTTTACCGCCGTTGGCTTCATGGCGTTATTTGCCGCAGTTACCTCCACGGCAAGAACTGCTTCATCGGTGGCAGACAGCGGCTTTTCGACACTGCTTGGTGCTTATGCAGCAGCCTTCTTGGGAGCGGCAGCTTCAAAACGGACTCTTTTCAACGTGCCGGGAACAGTGCTGGGTGTCATCTTCTTGCAAGCAGTCGACAGAGGACTGATTTTGGAGGGATACAGCACTGGTGTCCGTGATATTGCCAAGGGCTGCATCCTGTTGTTGGCTATGGCCTTCACACGCATTGGCGCTTCCCGGCGATGACCGCGACAGCGCCGGAGGTGTCGACACCATTGCTCGAAGTCTCTGGGGTCACCAAGCGATACCCGGGGGTGTTGGCCGTTGACGATGTGACGCTGTCTTTGGAGACAGGCCAGATAGTCGGGCTGGTAGGCAAGAACGGGGCGGGCAAGAGCACGCTGATCAAGATCATTGCCGGGGCCGAGCACGCCGACGAAGGGGATTTGCGACTGAATGGAGAGCCCCTCGAATTGCACCGACCCCACGATGCCACTGAAGCCGGGTTGGCCTTCGTCCACCAAGACTTGCAGGATGTCGGCGATCTGTCGGTGGCCGAGAACGTGATGCTGGGCTTGGGCTATCCCCGCAAGATGGGATTGTTCGTGGACTGGACCGAACTGCACCGCCAGGCCGCGGAGCCCATCACCCGCCTGGAAGCCGATATCGATCCCCGCGAGCCGGTGGGGGAATTGAGCGTGGCCAAGCAGCGTCTGGTGATGATCGCTCGCGGTTTGGCTCAGCAAGCCCAGTTGTTGGTGCTGGACGAGCCCAGCGCCTCGCTGACTGACGAAGAGATTGAGCATCTGTTCGCCGTAGTGCGGCGGCTGCGGGACGACGGGATCACCGTGGTATATGTGTCGCATCGCCTGGAGGAGATCTTTGAGCTCACCGAGCGGGTGATTGTGATGCGCAACGGGCAACTGGTGGCCGACGAGCCCACCGAGTCGCTGGATCGCTCATCGCTCATTGCCCACATCACCGGTCATGAGCACGCCCAAACAGCCGTTGAGCGGCGGGCCAGTCGGGGGGTTGGAGGACGTCCGGACGCCGAAGTGGTGCTAGAGGTGGATGGGGTTAGCGCCGATACAGGTGTGCATGGGTGCTCTTTCGACGTCCGCAAGGGAGAAATCCTGGGAGTGGGCGGGCTAATGGGCAGTGGTCGGACCGAGATGGTCCGGGCGGTGTTCGGAGCCGATCACCGTCGGGAGGGCTCGGTTCGAGTTCACGGCATTGAGGTCAGCGACAAGCACCCGTCGGAGTCCATGGCGGCCGGGTTGGCGCTGTTGCCAGAGGATCGCAAGACCCAGGGCAACATCATGGACTTCAGCGTGCGCCACAACATCACGTTGGCTTCTCTGGATCGCCACCGGGCGCGGCTGCGCGTGCCAGCTCCGTCTGGCCGGTCGGAGAAGCAGGCTACAGACCGCCGAATCGATCGATTGAGCATCGCCACCCCCCATGACCGTCAGCTGGTCCGCTTGTTGTCGGGCGGCAACCAGCAGAAAGTTGTGATCGCCAAGTGGTTAGAGCAGGGCGCCGACGTACTGATCTTCGATGAGCCCACTATCGGAGTGGATGTGGACGGCAAAGAGGAGATCTACGACATCATGGAAGAACTGGCCGCCGAGGGAAAGGCGGTGGTGTTCATCTCCTCTGAGTTCTCCGAACTGGTCGGCGTCTGCCACCGGGTGCTGGTGCTGCACGAGGGCCGTATCGTCGGCGAGCTGGAGGGTGATGCCGTGACCGAGCCGGCCATTGTGGAGATCTGCTACAGCCAGCACTGATCGCCCTATTGCGCTGGTGTTTCTCGGGTGGTGGTGTGGGTTGTGTCGCTGAGGATCAGTACTGTGTTCAACCGCGGGCTCTGGAAAGCCGAGATGAATACTGAACCCATGAGGCGAACATGAAAAAGCTCCTTTCACTGCTGTTCTGCGCGGCCCTTGTTGCCGCCGCCTGCTCCGATGCTGATGACCATGTGCCGGTGACGGGTGAGATCGGTGCTCACCAAGACTCAGCAGCAGACGTTGCGGCACCAGACGCAGAGGCCGCCTCGACGCCAACCTCGGCCGAGGAGGAAGACCGAGAAGAAGACAGCAATGTCGAACCCGTCCAGCCCGACAACCCAGATGCCGAAACCGGGTGCCAAGCGCCAGGGGACGACACCGCAGTGGCCGCAGACGGCATTCTCCCGGTCGATCCCGAGGTCAAGATCGGCACGCTGAACAATGGACTTACCTACTACGTGCGCTCTAACGACAGCCCGGGCGGTGCCCTGTCGCTGCGGTTGGCTGTGAACGCGGGATCGCTGAACGAGCCCATCGAGGGTGCCGGCTATGCCCATTACCTGGAGCACATGCTGTTCAACGGCACGGAAAAATATCCCGGCAACGAGATCACCGATGCGCTGCAAGGCATAGGCGTGGAGTTCGGCCCTGACATCAACGCCTACACCTCCTACGACGAAACCGTCTACATGCTCGACCTGGTTATCGATGAAGAGGAAGGGTCAGTGGACACCGCATTCGACGTACTCTCCCAGTGGGCCCACGCCGCCACCATCACTCCTGAGGACGTGGAGGAAGAGCGGGGCATAATCCGCGATGAGTACCGCCTTCGGCAGGAGTCGGGCGACGGGATCATCTTTCAAGTCTTCGACGAGATGTACACCGAGGGCTCCCCCTACAAGGGGATGACACCCATCGGCACGGTAGAGGTCATCGAGGCAACCACCGCGGAGGATCTCCGAGCCTTCTATGAGACGTGGTACGTGCCTTCCAATATGGCGGTGGTAGCGGTGGGCGATCTGCCCGTCGAAACGCTGGAGGCTCTGGTTGAGCAGCACTTCTGCGGCCTCGCAGCT
Organism: bacterium; assembly: GCA_028820035.1. Classification (GTDB taxonomy): domain Bacteria; phylum Actinomycetota; class Acidimicrobiia; order Acidimicrobiales; family Bin134; genus Poriferisocius. Next base: position 5,470 of record JAPPKI010000511.1, read on the forward strand.
GGCGATGCCCCAGATGCCCCCGACAACTGGTCGGCGCTGAACCCGCAGCCGACGTTCGACATCGCCACCTCCCCCGAGCAGCCTTATTCTTACCTTTCCCTGGACATTCGCCTGCCCTCTTGGGATCCCAACACCGTCGATGGCGATGAGCAGCTCTGGATCGAGCAGATCATCAGCATCATGGTGGGCAATCGCTTGCAGGACGGCTACGAACAGGGCTTCTTGTCGCAGATCGATCCGACGCACTGGTCGGAGTTCTCCTACACCA
>JAPPKI010000081.1 GCA_028820035.1 bacterium
GCCAGGGTCTGGGGCTTGGTGGACAGCATGGCCATGTAGCCGGTGCCCCCGGTGATCACCTCCAGCGACCGGGCCATGGCCGCCTGTTCGGCCTCGGTCACCCCCTCCATCATCTTGACCGGGTCGGCAGCCTCTTCAGCGGTGGGCTGGGCGAAGAGCATGTTGAAGTGGGCGGCGATGAGCCGGTCGCCGTAAGCCTCGGCCATGCGCCGGGTGACCAGCGCCCCCCAGTCGCCCCCTTGCACGATGTAGCGGTCGTAACCCAATTGCTCCATGACCCCGGCGATGGCCTCCGCGCAGCGGTGCATGTCCACGCCGGGGTTGGCGGTAGGACCGGAGAAGCCGTAGCCGGGCAGCGACGGGACCACAATATGGAAGGCGTCGGCCGGATCGCCGCCGTGGGCGGCCGGGTCGGACAGCGGGCCCATCATCTCCCGGAACTCCACCACCGAGCCCATGTACCCGTGGATCATCACCATGGGCAGCGCGTCAGGCTCCGGCGAGCGCACATGGTAGAAGTGCACCCGCTCGCCGGCTGCAGCCGCGGTGAACTGGGGAAAGGCGTTGAGATAGGCCTCTCGGGCCCGCCAGTCGTAGCCGTCGGCCCAGTACTCGCAGAGCTCCCGCATGTAGGCCACGTCGGCGCCGTCGTCCCACCCCGGCCGCACGGTGTCGGGCCATCGGGTCATGGCCAAACGCCGGTGCAGGTCGCCTAGGTCGGTTTGGGGGACGTCGATCTCGAACGGCTCAATGCTCATTCCCGCAGCGTGTCACAGACCCGCGTCGGCACCGCTAGTCGAAATGATCGGCCCGGCGGACTACGAAGATCCAGGTGAGCACGGCCGACAGCACCACGAGCACACCCGACCAGATGCCAGCTTCGGCCACGAAGGCCTCTTCGATGCTGTTGAACGCCTTGGTGGTGAGGGTGGGGAAGTCGAACGGGGCGATGAGCAGGGTGATGGGCAGTTCTTTCATCACCGAAAGCATCACCAGCCCGCCCCCGGCTAGCAGCCCCGGGGCCATGAGCGGCAGCTCCAGCGACCGGAAGCGGCGCACCCATCGGGCTCCCAGGGTGCGGGCCGCGTCGGTCAGCCGAGAAGACACAGCAGCCACCGCAACCTGGGAGGTGCGCATGGTTTGGCCGCCGAAGCGCACCATGTAGGCGAACACCAGCAACACCAGGGTGTTGCGGAGGTGGCTGCCGATGTCGGTCTTCAGGGTCCAGAACAGCAGCGCCAGTCCGATGAGGATTCCGGGAAGTGCGAATGCCGACACGATCACGGCGTTGGCAACCGTGCCGATCCGGGATCGGTGGCGGACGACGAGGTAGGCGGCGGGAAGCACCAGAGCCACCGAGACCACCGCGGCCAGAAGGCTCCCGTAGGCGGTGTGCCAGGTGGGCGCCCACACGTCATCCCATCCCACGAGAAGGTCTCGTCCGCCGGAGGCCTCCAGCCTGATGCCATCGATGGTCCAGTCGGCCAGCGATGCGACCGGCCCCAACAGGGCTATCGCCACCGATCCGATCAGAAACGCCACCGCAATCGGTTTGGCGCGGCCCAGCCGATAGACAACCGGGCTCCGCGATCGCACCGGTGCGGCGTGCTCATATCGCCGTGTTGCGCCCCGCTCAACCAGCACCACCACCGCAGCCAGCACCAGCAGGATCACGCTGAGGGCCATCGACACTGGTTGATTGTTCAGCCGAGTGGTGTAGATGGCCCGGCTCAGCGTGTCGTAACGCATGAGCTGCACCGCGCCGAAATCGCTGATGGCGTAGAGGAACACCAGCAGGGTGCCGGCGCTGATGGCAGTCGCCGCTTGGGGCAAGACCACTCTGCGGATGACGGTTAGCGGGCTGTCGCCCAGCAGACGAGCGGTCTCCTCGGCCGACCCGGGCAGGCGCCGCAGCCGGGCGGCCACGGGCAGGTACACATAGGGATAGGTGAACAGGGTGAGAGCCAGCCACGCGCCGAATAGGCCCCGTATCTCCACGTCCCACACCAGGCCCAGGTTGTCCAGCCAGTCGGACAGCAGTCCGCCGGGGTTGAGGGTCCGGATCAAGGCCGCGGCGCCGATGAACGTGGGGAACACCAGCGGAAGGGGCAGCAGCGCTTGCCACATGCGCTTGAGCGGGACGTCGCACCGGGTGGTCAGCCAGGCCAGAGCGGTGCCGAACACCGCGGTGGAGGCCGAGACCAGCACGGCCAGTCGCAGTGTGCGCAACAACGGCCCCTGGGTGCGCTGGGAGAACAGCACGCCCAGCGGATCGCTGTGGAAAGTGAAGTTGCGCCACACCAAGTAGCCGGCGGGAAAGGCGAATCCCACGGTTACCACGATGGCGAGCACCTTCAGCAGTGCCGGGGAGTGGATTGTCGGCGACCGCACAAAGAGCGACTTTATCCACAGGAGTCCAAGAGGGTAAAGCTTGCTTTACATCTATTGCGAAGCGGGCTGGAGTTTGCTGTCGTCGATTGATGGTCGGGATCAGCCGCGGTCGAAAGCTACCGCAGGCGGACCGATGTAGGAGGGGGCGACCCGGTCGCCGGGGGAGAAGCTCTGCGTGCCGCTTACTCGTACGTGGAGACGGATTCCGTCGGGGTTGGCCACGGTAACCACGGCATCAGCACCCTGGAACTCGAAGTTCTCCACGGTGTGGGCGGCAACCTCGCCCTCGGCGGCGCGCAAGTCCACGTCCTCGGGCCTCACCGCCACTTCAACCGGGCCCTGACGAGCTTCGAGGAGGGGAACAGGCCCGAAATCGGTCTCGGCTGTGGAGCCCGCAGCCTCCGCGGGGTACATCGACACCGCGCCCACGAACGCCGCCACCCAGGGTGTGGCCGGGTGATGGTGGACCTCAGAGGGCGACCCGGTCTGCACGATGCGGCCCGCGTCCATCACCGCCACCCGATCGCCCAGCACCAACGCCTCTTCTCGATCGTGGGTCACGAACACCGCGGTCATGTCGGCATCGCGCAGCAGCTCGCGCACCTCGGAGCGAACCTCGCGCCGCAGAGCGGCGTCCAGATTGGAGAAGGGCTCGTCCAGCAAGAGCACTTTGGGCTTGGGGGCGATGGCCCGGGCCAGCGCCACCCGCTGCTGCTGGCCGCCCGAGAGGGTGTCGGGGGTGCGTTCCTGCATTCCCGGCAAGTTCACCAGCTCCAACGTTTTGGCCACCTCTGCGATTCGCTGACGTCGGGGGACCCCGTAGCCCACGTTTCCGGCCACATCTAGGTGGGGGAACAGCGCCCAGTCTTGGAACACCATGCCCACCTGGCGGTCCTCAGGCCGGATCCAGGAGCGGTGGCCGTCCACAGGGTTCCCGTCCAATACCACCTTGCCCTTGTCGGCTTGCTCCAAACCGGCGATGAGCCGCAACAGGGTGGTCTTTCCGCATCCGCTCGGCCCCAGTAGAGACAGCATCTCCCCGGCATGCAGCGTCAGATTGAAGTCGATCAGCACCTTGGTGGCGCCGAACGACTTGTACACGCCCTCGACGGACAGCAGCGGAGCAGCGGAATCGGCGACTGACACTTGGCCGACAGGCTAACCGGCGATATCAGAGGCCAGTCACATGTGCTGGCCTGCTCGACCTCATTGCCTCTGGGTTACAGTCCCGGATTGTGATGGTGCCCACCGAATTCGGACCGATCGAAGTGCATGTCCAAGGTGAGGGGCCACTGGTGGTGATGCTGCCGTCGATGGGCCGGGGGGCGGCCGATTTCGACAGGTTGGCCGCCGATGTGGCTGCCGCCGGCTACCGGGTGGCCTGCCCTGAGCCTCGTGGCCTCGGGACCAGCGCGGTGCCCGACCGAGAGGAGACCCTGGCCACGCTGGCCGACGATGTGGCCGCGGTGGTCGCCGAGCTCGGAGGGGGACCCGCGGTGATTGTGGGGCACGCCTACGGCAATCGGATCGCCCGCATGACCGCTACCAACCACCCCGAGCTGGTGGAGAGCCTGGTGCTGTTGGCCTGCGGCGGGTTCATCCCGGTCACCGACGAGATGGCCGTGGCCATGCGGACGATCTTCGACCCCCGCAATTCTCCCGATGTCCGCCTCGATGCGGTAGGGCGAGCGTTTTTCGCGCCGGGCAACGACGCCAGCGTGTGGGTCGACGGCTGGTTCGGAAAACTGGCCCGAGCTCAAGAGCAGGCCACCGTGTCGACCCCGGTGGGCGACTGGTGGGCGGGAGGCCTCGCTCCCATGCTGGCGGTGCAGCCCGCGGACGACCGGCTAGCCGTGCCGGCCAACGCCGACGCTCTTGTCGAAGCCGTCGGCGACCGGGTCGAGGTGGTGGCCATCCCCAACGCCGGCCACGCCCTTTTGCCCGAGCAGCCCGAAGCGGTGGCCAAAACGGTTATCGACTGGCTCAACCGCCGCCGAATCGGAGCCGGCGTCTGATTGGATTCAGGCGCCCGGGCAGCGAGTTAGTTCCGGGGGACCTCGTTCCAGGGGATGGCCTTGTCCACCCGGGGCTCGCCGGGGAGGCCGAGGATTTGCTCGCCCAGAATGTTGCGCATGATCTCGGTGGTGCCGCCCTCGATGGAGTTGGCCCGGGACCGCAGGAAGGCGTGGCCGATCCCGCTCTCGGCCCCGGTTTCCGACACGATGTCGGGCCGGCGGAAGGTGTAGTCGAAGTCCACTGAGCCAGCCGGCCCCTGAAGGTTCACGCACTCCTCGAAAATGGACTTGTTCAGCTCGGCGTGGATGGCCTTGGCCACCGAGCCCTCCGGACCGGGGTTGCCGGCCCGGCGGTTCTGCGAGGCCCTCATGTTGGTGAGCCGCAGTGTCTCCGCCTGGCTCCACAGCTTCATCACTCGGTCCAAACGGGCTGAGGTGCGCTGCTCGTCGGGCAATTCAGCCCACACTTGCACCAGCTCGGCAATGCTGCCTGAACCCCGCTTTGGTGAACCACCGCCCCCGATCACGGTGCGCTCGTTCATCAACGTGGTGAGCGCCACCCCCCAGCCCTCGCCTTCGCCGCCGATCCGGTCGGCGTCGGGCACCTGCACGCCGGTCATATACACCTCATTGAACTCGGCCTCACCGGTGATCTGGCGCAGGGGACGCACCTCCACTCCCTCGGCGTGCATGTCCAGCGCGAAGTAGGTCATGCCCTTGTGCTTGGGGGATTCGGGGTTGCTGCGGGCCACCAGCATGCCCCGGTCGGCCAGGTGGGCGAGGGTGTTCCACACTTTCTGGCCGTCCAGGGTCCACACCTCACCGTCGCGTACCGCACGGGTGGCCAGACCAGCGAAATCGCTGCCCGCTCCCGGCTCGGAGAACAGCTGGCACCAGCGCTCCTCGCCAGTGAACATGGGCCGCAGGAAACGGCGCTTCTGCTCGTCGGTGCCGTGGGTCACAATGGTGGGACCGGCCAGGGTGAAGAAGAAGATGCCGGGATCGGCCGATCCGGTGCCGGCGTTGCGCAGGCGGGTCTCGATGTGGCGCTGGAAGCGAGGCGCCAAGCCGAGGCCGCCGAATCCCACCGGGAAGTGGATCCAGGCCAGCCCGGCGTCGTACTGGTAGCCGCGGAACTCTTCCACCGACAAGGTGGTCGGGTCGTGCTCGGCCAACAACGCGTCGATGGCGTCGTCGATTTCTTGGGGGATTCCGTCCGTGCTCACAAGGCCAATCTAGCTTTCAAATTATCGAAGCAGGCCATCGACCGACGGGCAGCTTCGCCGGTTTCGATGGCATTGAGCTGGTCGGAGAACACCTCTATCG
>JAPPKI010000488.1 GCA_028820035.1 bacterium
TCGCTCCTGTAACTACTCCTGAGCGGCAATCAGGGCAAGGGGTTACGGGAGAAACGCCACAAGATTCCTTGCGCTCTCCTGGGTGAGGGGGGGCATACTTGTATTGGCCGGTGACCTAGCCGAAAGGCCCTCATCGGAAGTACGCCCCGGATCGGCTGTGGATCGCAGTCCCGGAGCCTCTGCGTGTATGGAGCATACGGAGGTTAGGATTTGAACGTGATTGGTGTACGAGTCGTTGAAGTCGAGGCAAGAGATTGCTGCCGCCTCTGGCTGCGATTCGCCGATGGGGTAGAGGGTGAAGTGGACCTTTCCCGATGGGCTTCCAGAGGTGAGTTTGTCGCTTGGTCTGATCCCGATTTCTTCAAGAACGTCAGCATTCGCGACTACGGCGCGGTGGCTTGGGGCGATGGTGACAGCCTCGAGCTCTGTCAGCACGGTCTCTACACTGACCTCACTGGTAGATCTTTAGAAGAGATCCACCCGAAGCCCTGGCAACCGCTTCACCGCTAGCCCCGCCCAGTAGTGCCGGAACTCAGCCGTTTCTACGGAATCGTCATTCGCATGTTTGCCAACGACCACAATCCTCCCCACTTCCACGCCCACTATGGCGAACACCACGCCATGGTCGACATTGCAACTCGATCTATCATCGAGGGATCGCTTCCAAGGCGGTGTCGGGGCATGATTGCAGAGTGGAGCGAGTTGCATGAAGAGGAACTCGTTGCCGCATGGAAGGTGTTGCGGAGTGGCTCACGCCCAGAGAAAATCGCTCCACTCGACTGAATTCTCGTCCGCCACTGCCTCCCACCCCTTTGGCAAGAAGCTCCTGACCCAGCGCCAGGAGGCTGAGAGTGGGCTGAGACTGAATCTTCAAGTCACCCCGCGAGCTGATCTCCGAGTTGTTGAAGCCGTTGCTGAATGACTCTCGGTGCTGAGGCTAAGGCATATCCCTTGTCAGCGGTGCCTTGGATGGCACCCACTAGAGGGCTGGCCAAGGTGTCGAGTACTTGTTGGATCTCCCGCGCTGAACTGGGCTTATCGAGCATCACCATCAGTTGCGGGGCAGTGAGCGATCCGAATGCGCCGGTACTCTCAGTCAACTTCGCACAGAGCTCCGCTGCGAGGTCCCGAAGCCGAATCAAGTCTTGGGCAGCAATCTCTATCGTGGCCATGTTGACAGCACCGCCTGTGTCGAAGAGTGCTCGGTAGCATTCAAGACCCAGTGGCGCATCAGCGTGCTGGATGCACAAATCAGCCAGTTGCTCAGTAGAGAGCACCGCCACTGTCCTTTTCACCGCCCGGTCCATCAGGCGTTTGCCAGACGGGTTCGGTCCCACGAGCATCGAATGGTCAGCGTCGTGTTGCTTGCGGTGGTCTGCAAGGGTGTCCCAGTCCACCTGGTGGTCGCCCAATGAGCCAGAGCCGACTGTTTTGGCGTCGATGGTCGCTGAAAAGGAGCCGTCCCTGCCCAGCGGTGCCTTGACGAGAACGTCGGTTTTGCCGCTGCCGCCGAGTTTTTCAGCGTCGAACCCAAGAAACTGAAAGGCGTCCCGAACAGCGATCTCTAGGCGGTCCGGGTATTTGCTGTCGATGGATGCTTCTCGAATCTCCTTGGCGAGCACCTCCGCGTGGGACGGTTCGCGATCTGTTGGGGAGTTGTCTGGTTCAGAGGGAGCGGTCGATAGCGTGGTCTTGGGGGTGGAAGTGCTTTCCGGTGCAGGTTCACGGGGGAGGCGGTGGGTGAGGGGGTTTGGTTGCGAGTCAGGCGAATGGACAATCAGCTTGGCCAACAGGTCATGTCCCGCGTCTGCGAGGGCCAATCGATTCTTCTCGACGGGCTGAATCAGCTTGGCGGACTCCAACCAGCCTCTTCGCCTGTTGACCTCGCCGGAGCTGTCCCAGTTCAAGTCGTATTGCTTGGCAGTCTGACGCAACTCTTCGATTGATCTGGGTCCTTCGCTCAACACTGCGAGCATTTCGCCGAAGAATTGAAGTCTGCTGTGCAGCAGCCCGATCAAGATTCCGTCGTGGCAACCCATATACCAGCGGCTCGCGTATTCGCTGAGACGGACCCGGTCAGTGTCTGGCTCGAACTCAAGAACCCCTGCCTTCTTCAAAAAGGATACCTTGGGATTGCCAGCAGAGATCTCAAAATGTATCGCTATCCAGGTGGCCAAATCTGAGGGTAAAGGGCGTTCGCTGACGACATGGAAACAGATGTCACGGAGCGAGCGGACATAGCCTGAATACCCACCAGGGAACGACTCAACCCCTTTGGAGCGCTGGTCCCAGGGGAGAGGGGATGGGATGTCGGCTGGGTTGCTCATGCGGGGGCAACCTTACTGAATCAGCCGGTTACGGTCAGTCTTGCTTGGTTTTGCCTTTGGCCTTTTGGGCTTTCTTCCAGGCGCGGACTTCGGCGAGGGTTTCGGGGCTGTCGATGTCGGCGACGGTGCGGGGGGTGGGGTCGGCGAAGGGGCCGGCGGCGGCTTCCCAGCCTTCGGGGGTGACGCCGAAGCGCTTGGCCAGTACGGCGAGGAAGATCTTGGCTTTCTCGTCGCCGTAACCGGGCAGGGCCTTGAGCCGGTCGAGGAGGTCTTTGCCGGTAGCGGCCTCGGTCCAGACTCGGGCGGCGTCGCCGTCGTAGTGGTCCACGATGTGGCGAGCTAGGTCTTGGGCCCGGCGGGCCATCGATCCGGGGAACCGATGCAATGCGGGCTTCTCTCTGAAAACAGCCTCGGCCTTCTCGGGATCCAGCACGGCGAGTCGCTCAGCGGAGAAATCGTCAGGGATCCGCTCCTTCAACCGCAGGGGCGACTTGAACGCCCATTCCATGGGGACCTGCTGGTCGAGCATCATGGCCAGCAGAAGCGCGAACGGATCGTCGATGAGGAGTTGGTCGGCGTCGTGATCACCGGTGACGGCAAGAGTTCCCATCTGTCCATCGTACCGACCAAACACCCGAGGGCCTAGCCTGTCGGCCAAGCTCACTCCCGCGGCCACAGCCCATGGTACCGACCAAACACCCGAGGGCCTAGCCTGGAGATGTGGCTCGATTGCTGGGAAAAATACTGGTGCGCCCAGACATCTGGCCCATCGCGATCCGACTCGGATGGCGACTGGGCATGCGACCTGATCGGGACTATCTGAAGTTCAGGATGGTCACCATGTATGGCGATGCCAATGCCCAACCCCGCAGCCACGACCTCATTACCTATCTGCAATGGTGCAAAGCCTGGGGGCGGACCACTAGGTGAAACCGTGTTGAACGGCCACTTGCCGGCATTCAACGCGGAGACGTGTTCTGGGTAATCCGCGCAAAGCAACCCGACGGGTTCACTATGGTTTTCACCATGAGCCGGGCGCTGGTGCTCAACGCATCCTTCGAGCCGCTGAGTGTGGTGTCTCCCCGACGCGCCCTCGTGCTGGTGATGGCTGAGAAGGCCGAGGTGGTGCTGGAGTCGGGCGAGCGAATCCGCTCAGAGCGGCTCGACCTGCCAGTGCCGTCGGTGGTCCGGCTGCGCTATTACGTCAAAGTGCCGTTCTTCCGCACCGGCGGGCTCAGCCGCCGGGGAGTGTTTGCCCGAGACGGCTACCGCTGCCAGTACTGCGGTCGCCACGCCGACTCCATCGACCACGTGCGCCCCCGCAGCCGGGGCGGCACCCACTCCTGGGAGAACGTGGTGGCCGCCTGCCGCCGGTGCAACATGGCCAAGCGAGATCGGCTGCTCTCGGAGACGCAGATGCGGCTGATGCGCCCTCCGGCCGAGCCGCCTCGCTCTGCCTGGGTGGCTTCCGCCGTGGGCCATGTGCCGTCCGACTGGCTGCCCTACCTAGACCCAGCAGCCGAGTCCGTCGCCCAGACTGCTTGAGCCTGTCGCGGGATGACCGACGACACGGATCGGTGAACACCAAGACTGAGCCTCTGTCGACCCCAGGCGGGTGGAAGGCCTATCGGCTGAGCGGAACGGTGGGGGAGTTGCATGCCCTGAGTCCCGATCCTGGCGCTAATCGGGAAGTGTGGCTGATGTCCCCCCTCGACACCGCGCTGGTGCTGGGGTCGGCCCAACCCGAGGAGGCCGCCTCGAGCCCGATCACCGACAGCCCTGCGGTGGTGCGGCGCCTCAGCGGAGGGGGCGCAGTGCTGGTGGCCCCGGACCACTCGGTGTGGATCGACGTGGTAATCGGCCGGAGCGACCCGCTCTGGGACGACGACGTGAACCGGGCCCCCCTGTGGCTGGGCGAAGCGTGGGTGGCGGCCCTGGCCTTGCTGGGCATCAAGCACGGGGAGGTATTCAACCGCTATGAACCCGGCTTGTGGGGACGGTTGGCCTGCTTCGCCAGCCGGGGGCCGGGTGAGGTGATGGTGGACGGGGCCAAAGCGGTGGGCATCACCCAGCGCCGCACCCGGACCACCGCACGATTCCAAACCCTCTTGTATCGCCACTGGTCCCCCGAAGAGTTGTTTGCTCGCCTGGCGGAGTCATCTGAGGAGCTTCGAATCGCCCTCTCGTCGGCCGCGTGGCCGGTAGACGCCCAGCCCGACGACATTCACACCGCGTTATTAGCCTCGCTGCCTCGTTAGGCGGCCCAAGAGACCTCTCTGCCCAGTTATCCGGCCCAAGAGGGATCGGTCATCGCGCCGGACGACCTGCCGACAGACGGGACCGCCCGATGAGCCAGTTATCCGGCCCAAGAGGGATCGGTCATCGCGCCCGTGCTCATTCACGTTCGCGGCTCCACGCGGGCGCGGTGGAACCCCGGCCCTCTAATTCACTGCATAGAGTTGCGCTGGTGGGGTAATAGGGGATAGTATGGGACGAAGTGGGAGAGAAGGGGAATTACCCGGGACCCGTTGGAGGGAATCGTGCTCACCGGTGAGCACACTCGTTCCCTGGACGACAAGGGACGGCTCTCGTTGCCGCCGGCCTTCCGCTCGGTGCTGGCCGAAGGGGCGTACGTGGCCATCTACAGGCAGTGCCTCGGCATTTGGACAGCGGAAGAGGCCCGCAGTGCGCTGGAGCGACTCGAGGCCGCGGTTCGGGCCGGAGAGGCCGTCGGCGACGAGCTCCGGGCATTCTCCTCCAGCCTCGAACCGGCCACCGTGGATGCCCAAGGCCGGTTGAACCTCCCCTCCTCCAAGCGTGAGGTGCTGGGTCTGGACAAGAACGTGGTGCTGGTCGGTGTGTTCAACCGCGGCGAGGTGTGGGACGCGGAGCAATGGCAGTCGCTGCAAGCCGAACTCGGCGAGGCAGACGTAGACCGGTGGTTGTGATGTGGATTCGCAGACAGACAACAGGGTCGGTGACCTCCATGTAAGCCGACTAGGAGTGCGCTCATGGGCAGTCCTCCGTCCGACGAGATGGAAGGCCCCTACTCCGCCCGCTTGCCATCTGACACAACCGGGGAGAAATCCCGGAGTGCGGTCGCCGGGCGGAGGACTGCCGATGGGCGACATTCTTGCCGTCCGATCCCATCGGACGCAAAAAACGGGCCCTTCAAACAGCAGTCTGCTGAGCCGCCAGGGAGGTGAAAAATCATGAACGGGGGGACACCGACAGCGATCGAACGTCGTTTCGCCCATCACCCCGTCATGGTTACAGAAGTGGTGGAGCACCTGTCTACGGTCCCGTCGGGAGC